>JAFAWI010000183.1 GCA_019241915.1 Alphaproteobacteria bacterium | reverse complement strand
CTCGATCGGCCGCGGGCACGCCGGGGCCGCGGTCCATGACCCGGATCGCGCCGACAGCGTCCACCTCGATATCAACCGCCGATCCCGCCGGGATATGCGCCAGCGCGTTCTCGACAAGGTTGCGCACCGCCCTGGCCAGCATGTCGCCGTTGCCCCGGACCACCACTGTTCCGCGCTTGCCGATGACGGCGAGCCGCTTGTTGTCGGCCACCGCAATCGGCGCGAGAAAGGCGGCGACATCGGCGCAGACGCGGCTGAGATCGGCGGTCTCGCCGGGGTCGATGACAAAGGTTTCGAGCTCGGCGATTTCGAGCAGCTGGTTGACCAGCCGCGTCATGTTCTCGACGTCGTGGCGCAACGATGCGGCGAGGTCGCGGTCGGCGATCATGTCGATCTGCATGCGCAGGATCGCCAGCGGCGTGCGCAACTCGTGCGCGGCATCGGCGGTGAAATCGCGCTGCGCGTTGTAACCCTGTTCCAGACGGTCGAGCGCCTGGTTGACCGCGAGCACCAAAGGGCGGACCTCGCGCGGCATGCCCGCTTCGGGCAGGCGCAGGTCGGCATGCAGCGGCCCGATCCGCCGGGCGAAGTCGGAGGCGGCCACCACCGGGCGCAGCGCGCGGCGGATGATAAGCACGTCGATGCCGAGCAGAAGGAGCAGGATCGGGGCGGTGATCCACCCTACCCTGGTGAAAAAGTCGGCGACGATGTCGTCAATGAGCACATCCCTATGGGCAAGGTCTTGCGAGACTTGGATCCATAATTTCTCGCCGGCGATGTCGGCCGGCTCGCTGATGCCGAAGATCTCGGTGCCCTCGAACGTGCCCGAGAACGGGGTGAACTCGTTCGGCGAGATTACCGTCTTGGTGATCGGTCGGCCGTCGGGGAACGACGACAGCAGAACGTGTCCGGCGCCATCGCCGACGGCGTACGAATAACGCCGGTAATCGGGCGAGTAGAGGTCGGCCAGGCGCGGCGTCAGCTCGATGCGCAGTCGGCCGTCGGGACCGCGGTCGATCAGCTTGATCAGCTCCTCGGCCTGGCCGCGCAGCGCCTGCGCGTGCAGATCCTGAGCCGCGTTCCGGAGCATCAGGTAAAGCGCCAGCGGCATCAGGATCGAGGTGGCCACGATCGCCAGCAGATGCAGCGCAATTGCGCGGCCGACAACCGAGCGGAAGCGGAACAACTAGCGCCCCTCGCCGATCATGTAGCCGACCCCGCGAACGGTATGCACCTGCACGCTGGCGCCGGCCTCGATCAGGTGGCGGCGCAGCCGGTGCACATGCACTTCGACCGCGTTCGAGCCCACTTCCTGCGCCGGTCCGTAGAGGCTGCTCTCCAGCAGCGATTTGGCGACGACGCGGCCGCTGCGCCGCATCAGATGCTCGAGCACGGCAATCTCGCGGGCGGAAAAGGCGATCGGCCGCTCATCGACAAAGACCTGGCGGCCGACGGTATCGAGCGTCAGGTTGCCGAGGCGCAGCGCCAAGCCCAGCAGGTTGCCGGGCCGGCGCAGCAGCGCCTGCAGCCGCGCCACCAGTTCTTCGAGCGCGAACGGTTTGACGAGATAGTCGTCGGCGCCGCTCTGCAGGCCGTTGACGCGGTCTTTGAGGCTGCCGCGCGCGGTCAGGATCAGCACAGGCGTGGCGTCGCCCCGCCCGCGCATCTGGGTCAGCACGTCGAGGCCGTCGCCATCGGGCAGTCCGCGATCGACGACGACGATGTCCCAGCGGCCGGCTTCGAGAGCGCCATCCGCTTCCTTGGCGGCAGTCACCAAATCGACGGCGAACCCGGCCGTGCCAAGCCCCTGTTGGAGCAGCGCCGCGAACCGCTCGTTATCCTCGACCAGCAACAGCCTCACCGGCTACCCCCTCGGGTGGGCGCCCAGTATAGCCCACGACAGGGGAGAGCCCGCCGGCATCGTCGCCGGCGGTCAACGACCGTCGGCTAGATCGCGTCGAGCTGCCACGCCACGTCGTTGGCGATACCCCAGAGATACCCGATATTGCCCTGGCCGACGAGCACCGAGGCACGCCCCTGATGACGCCAATACAGCAGGTTGACGTCGTCGCGCCGGCCCGGCGTCGGCGCCAGGTCGGGCTGTTTGGTCGAGCCGATGATCAGCGCCAGCGGCCCGATTGCCTTGTTGTCCGTGCCGTAAACGAGCTGCGCGCCGGGCCGGCCGTCGACGACGACCAGCCGCGCGCCGCGGAACGTGAGGCCCCACGGCTTGAGGTCGGGCAGCCGTACCTGCTGCTGCGGCAGGTTCTGGCTGATCTTTTGCAGCGCGTCGTTGCCCTCGCCGCCGGCCGGCACGTCGAGCATCGAATCGGCGCCGGCGTTGACCACCAGCCTGTAGTCGGCCGCCGCGTTGTCGAGCCAGGTGTTGGTGGCGACGGTCTCGGTCTGGCGATCGGCCGGCGGCACCGCCGGGGCCAGCGTGTGGCCGCCGAGATAACCGGCGCCGACGCCGACGGCGAGACCGAACAGTCCCGCCGCGGCGGCCATCTGGACGTACCAGCGCCGGGTCTCCACCGGGGCCGCGCTTCGCCGCGGCCGCAGCACCACAACTTCGCCATCGCCGCGCAGCGGTGCGATCTCGCCGCGCGCCGCGGCGATCAAGCGCTCGGGCACCGGCTCGCTCGAGACTTCGTCGAACGCGGCGCGCAGCAGCCCGGCCTGATCGCTGAGCGCCAGCAGCCGATCGCGCGCCGCCGGCTCGGCGTCGAGCCAGGCTTCGACATGGGCACGCTCCGCCGCATCGAGCTCGCCGTCGAGATACGCCACCAGCGCTTCGTCGCTATGCTTCTGCATCGTTCGTGCTCCTGCGCTCGCTCGCGCCCGCGTGCAGCAGGTGCTGCAACGCGACTCGCGCGCGCGCCAGGCGGCTCATGATCGTGCCGACCGGAACGCCGGCGACCTCGGCCGCCTGTTTGTAACTGAGCCCCTCGACCGTCACGAGCATCAGCGTCGAACGCTGATCCGGCGGCAGCAGCGAGACCGCCCGCCGCACCTCCGACAGTGCGAGCCGCGCCTCGACGCGCCGCACCGGCTCATCCGATCCGAGCCGCTCCTCGGCAATCTCACCGTTCTCCTTGCGTATATCGCGAGCCCGGAGCTGGTCGATCCAGATCGTCTGAACGATCCGGAACATCCAACTGTCGAACCGCGTTCCCTCCTGAAACTGATGCTCCCGCGCCAACGCCCTCTCGCACGCCGCCTGGACCAAATCGTCGGCTTCGCTCGCCGATCGGGTCAGGCCGGCGGCAAACCGGCGCAACCGCGGCAGCACCGCGATCAACTGATCGCTGAACCGCTTGCTTACCGGCGCCACGCGACCTGCCGCGTGGACCGGCTGTTCTCCATAGTTCCAACGGAGCGACAACGTTCGGGCCTTGGGATTATTCCGGGTAGGGTCCGACGCAACGCGGCGGGCAGCGCCTCATTCATGCAATCTCCAAGCCGCGGGCCTTCCAGAAGCCGCGCGCGGCCGCGCTCGCCGGCACGCGGCGCATACGTGACGGCAGAGCCTAGCATGCGGCTGAATTGCGACGGAAGCATGGCGGGCGGCGGGCCGCGGCCCCACATAGGCTTCACATCGATTTCGCCCCGCGGCATTGTGCGGGCTTGGCAATGATACCGGCGATAGAGGACGGTCGCGCGCGATGAAGGTCGCCATCGTCAAGGAACGGCGCGCGTTCGAGCGGCGCGTCGCGGCGTCGCCGGACACTGTCAAGCAGATGAAGGGCATGGGTCTCGACGTTGCGGTCGAGGCCGGCGCCGGCGGCGGGGCGTTCTTTGTCGACGCCGCCTATGAAGCGGCCGGCGCGACCATCGCCGCGGACGCGGCCGCCGCGCTCGACGGCGCCGATATCGTGCTCAAGGTGCAGCGGCCGCTGCTCGGCGACGGCGCCGAGCTCGACGAGCTGAAGCCGATCAAGAAAAGCGCGGTCCTGGTCGGCCTGCTGTCGCCGCTCGAACACGCCGCCGACGTGCAGGCTTATGCCGATGCCGGGCTCACGGCGATGGCGATGGAGCTGGTGCCGCGCATCACCCGCGCGCAGACGATGGACGTGCTGTCGTCGCAGGCGAACCTCGCCGGGTACAAGGCCATGGTGGACGCCGCCGGCGAATTCGGCCGGGCGCTGCCGATGATGATGACGGCGGCCGGCACGATCAAGGCGGCGCGGGTGCTGGTGATGGGCGCCGGGGTCGCCGGATTGCAGGCGATCGCCACGGCGCGCCGGCTCGGCGCGGTCGTGTTCGCGACCGATGTGCGCGCCGCCGCCAAGGAACAGGTGGAAAGCCTCGGCGCCAGCTTCCTTACGGTCGATGCGGATGCGATGAAGAACGCCGAAACTGCAGCCGGCTACGCCCGCGAGATGGGCGAGGACTTCCAGCGCCGCCAGCGCCAAATGATCACCGATGCGCTGCGCCGCATCGACATCGTCATCTGCACCGCGCTGATCCCGGGGCGGCGCGCCCCGGTGCTGCTGACGGCCGAGATGCTCGACGCGCTGGCGCCGGGTTCGGTGGTGGCCGATATCGCGGTCGAAAGCGGCGGCAATGTCGAGGGCAGCAAACCCGAGGACACCGTGACGACCGCCGGCGGCGTCAAGATCATCGGCTACGCCAACGCGCCGGCGCATATCGCGGTCGATGCCAGCCTGCTCTACGCCCGCAACGTCGCGGCCTTCCTTGCGCTGCTCGTCGACAAGGACAAGGGGCTGCACATCGACACCGGTGACGAGATCGTCAAGGGCGCGCTGCTGACGATGGACGGCGCGGTCGTCAATCCGGCGCTGGCGCCGGCGCCGCCATCGGCGCCCGCCGCCGGCGGCGCCGATGGCACGCCGCCGCCGCCCGCCGCGGCGGCCGCTGCCGAGCCGAATTGACGGAGGCGTTATGGCGGATTCGACTGCGCTTTCCCAGACCGCCGGCGAGCTCGCGGGCAATGCCAGGGCGCTGGCGCAGCACCTCGACAACCTGGCGCAGCAGATCGCCACGCTCCCGCCGCCGGCGGCGCACGGCGCGACGCCGTTCGTCTTCGAGCTGACGGTGTTCGTGCTCGCGGTGTTCGTCGGCTATTACGTCGTCTGGCGGGTAACGCCGGCGCTGCATTCGCCGCTGATGAGCGTCACCAACGCGGTGTCGAGCGTCATCATTGTCGGCGCGTTGATCGCGGCCGGTCCGCACGGCGTCAGCTTCGCCAAGATCATGGGCTTCGTCGCGGTGACGCTCGCGGCGGTCAACATCTTCGGCGGGTTTATCGTCACCCAACGCATGCTGCAAATGTTCCAGCGCAAGAAATAAACGAAAGAACAACAACGTGGGCGAAAGCTACTCCGCCTTTCTCTACCTGATTGCCTCGATCTGCTTCATCATGGCGCTGAGGGGCCTGTCCTCGCCGGAGACCGCGCGGAACGGCAACTATTTCGGCATCGCCGGCATGGTGATCGCGGTGCTGACGACGCTCGCCGCGCCGCAGGTCGTCAGCTACTGGCTGATCGTCCTCGGCCTCTTGATCGGCGGCGCGGTCGGCACCTATATCGCGCGCCAGATCCAGATGACGGCGCTGCCGCAGCTGGTCGCGGCCTTCCACAGCCTGGTCGGCCTCGCCGCGGTCTGCGTCGCCGCGGCCGCGTTCAGCGCGCCCGAGGATTACGGCATCCTCAGCCCGCGCGGCACGATCTTCAGCGCGAGTCTGGTTGAGATGGCGCTGGGTTTGGCGATCGGCGCGATCACGTTCACCGGCTCGATCGTCGCCTTCGCCAAGTTGCAGGGCCTCGTCTCGGGCGCGCCGCTGGTGTTCCCGGGACAGCACGTGCTCAACGCCCTGCTCGGCGCGGCGCTGATCCTGTTGATCGTGCTGTTCGTTATGTCGGGCAGCCCGGCGGTGTTCGTGCTGCTGGTGCTGCTGTCGCTGGCGTTCGGGTTCCTGCTGATCGTGCCGATCGGCGGCGCCGACATGCCGGTCGTGATCTCGATGCTCAACTCGTATTCGGGCTGGGCGGCCTGCGGCATCGGCTTCACGCTGTCGAACAGCCTGTTGATCATCACCGGGGCCCTGGTCGGCTCGTCGGGCGCGATCCTCAGCTACATCATGTGCAAGGGGATGAACCGCTCGATCTTCAACGTGATCCTCGGCGGGTTCGGCACCGAGGGCGGCGCCGCGGCGGCGGGAGCGGGCGCCGGCGACCGGATGGTCAAGTCGGGCAGCGCCGAGGACGCTGCGTTCATCCTCAAGAACGCCGGGTCGGTGATCATCGTGCCGGGCTACGGCATGGCGGTGGCACAGGCGCAGCATTCGCTGAAGGCGATGGCCGACCTGCTGAAAAAGGACGGGGTCAAGGTCGAATATGCGATCCACCCGGTCGCCGGCCGCATGCCGGGGCACATGAACGTGCTGCTGGCCGAAGCCAGCGTGCCCTACGACGACGTCAAGGAACTCGACGAAATCAACCGCGACTTTGCCTCGACCGATGTCGCCTTTGTGATCGGCGCCAACGATGTCACGAACCCCGCCGCCAAGACCGACCATTCGTCGCCGATCTACGGCATGCCGATCCTCGACGTCGAGCACGCCAAGACCGTGCTGTTCGTCAAACGCTCGATGGCTTCGGGCTACGCCGGCGTCGAGAACGAGCTGTTCTTCCGCGACAACACGATGATGCTGTTTGGCGACGCCAAAAAGATGTGCGACGAGATCGTCAAGGACCTCGAGTAGGTCAGTGCTTCGATCTCAGGTTCCTCCGCCGTTGCGGGGCAGTGGCGAGCACCGTGAGCGGAGGGGCGGTTCCTCCGCGGCGCGGAGAGATCCGTGCGGCAGCGGGCGCTAGTACCCCTCGCGCTCCATGCGCTTGCGCAGCAGCTTGCGGTAGCGGCGGACGGCCTCGGCTTTTTCGCGGGCGCGGCGCTCGGACGGCTTTTCGTAGTTCCGCCGGAGCTTCATTTCCCGGAATACCCCTTCGCGCTGCATTTTCTTCTTGAGGGCTCGGAGAGCCTGATCGACGTTGTTGTCGCGAACAAGGACTTGCACGGGCGCGTGACTCCGCAGTTGGACCTGAAGGGCCTGCCAAGCTATCACCATCCGCCCGATCTGTGAAGGCGGGCGCTAATTCGGTGCTGCCTCAAACTGAGGCAGTGCCCTAATTCCGCCGCCGGGTCTCGGCCATCTTCTCGGGATGGCCGGCCTCGCTCTGGTGCAAAAGATCGTTCAACCCGCCGACGCGGTACCAGCGATAGCCGTAGCCTTCGATCACCAGCCGGTGGCTGCCGTCGTCGCCGGCGCGGCTGTGATCCTCCGACAGGAGATTGATCAGCAGGCTTGGATGTTCCGATCCGGCCTGGTCGTGGCCGACCGCGAACGCGATCTCGTGCGGCTTCGGGTCGAGGTTGTGGATGCACAGCACCGAGTTGTTCCGCCAGTCGTAGCGCATGATCAGCACCGACGGTTCGCGCGTCCGGATCACCGTGAAATCGCCCCAGCCGATTTCCGGCACCTCCTTGCGCATGCGGATGATGCGCTCGGTCCAGTTGAGCAGCGATTCAGGGTGCCGGCGCTGAATGGCCGCGTTGATATGCTCGTACCCGTAGACGCCGCCGGAGATCACCGGGACCTGCGGCTTGGGGTTGGCGCTGAAGCCGCCGTGCGGCTCGTTCGACCATTGCATCGCCGTGCGCGTCGCGGCGCGTTCGGGCAGCCGTAAATCGTCGCCCATGCCGAGCTCGTCGCCATAGCGGATCACCGGCGTCCCCGGCAGCGTGAACAGCAGGCTGTAGGCCAGTTCGAGCCGCCGCTGGTCGCCGTCGAACATCGGTGCGAGACGACGCCGGATGCCTCGCTCGTAAAGCTGCATGTTCGGGTCGGGGCCAAAGGCGGCAAACACTTCGGCGCGCTGTTCCGGGTCGAGGCGGCCGAGATCGAGTTCGTCATGGTTGCGCAGAAACGTGCCCCATTGCGCCGTCGCCGGCCGCGGCCTGGTTGCTTCGAGCGCCTCGACAAGATCGGTCGCGTCTGCGGTGGCGAAAGCGTGAAACAAGTGCTGGTTGACTTGGAAGTTGAACATCATGTGCAGCCGGCCCCCGTCGCTGCCGAAATACTCCATGTCGGTGTCGGGCAGCACGTTGGCTTCGGCCAGCACGATGCTGTCGCCCTGGCGCCACTGCAGAAACTCGCGCAGCGTGCGCAGCATGTCGTACTGCTCGCGCGGCGTGCGTATGTCGGGCCCTTTTGTCGAGATGACGAACGGCACCGCATCCATGCGGAACCCGGACACGCCGAGCTGGATCCAGAACCCCATGATTTTCAGAATTTCCGCCTGCACTTCCGGATTGGCGGTGTTGAGGTCGGGCTGAAAGT
>JAFAWI010000101.1 GCA_019241915.1 Alphaproteobacteria bacterium | reverse complement strand
ATCGTTCCGATCCTCATCGCGACTTCTAGATAGCTCGCATCGTAAAGCGTCAGATCGTACGCCCGCGAGAGTTCGCGTGTGGCTGCCCAGGCATGGCGATGGGTGTCGGGGTCGACGCCAATTCGCAGTCGCTCGAGCCGCCGGAGGCAAGCTGTTGCATAGGCCTCGTCACAGCGGCCACGGCGAATGGCGGTTCGCAGCGCATTCCCGACCTCGAGTCTCCAGATTGCCGGAACGATCGCGCCCTCGGCAGCAGTTCGGCGCAGACCCTCCTGCGTGCCGTCGGTACGTTCGTCGCGAAACACCCAAGCAATCGTCATCGATGCGTCGATGACAAGGGTCAACTGCGGCGGCCTTCGTTGATCAGATCGCGGATCGAGAGCCCGTCGAGCGTATAGCGCTCACTTTCGCGGATTATCTCCTCCACGGCCGCCAGCGCGTCCGCAGCCCCCGCGCCGCCGCACCTTCTGATCACAATATCGCCGCCTCTGGCCTCGACTTCGACCTTGTCTCCATTATGCAGACCTGTGGCGCGCACAACGTCGAGCGGCAGCCGGACGGCGAGATTTTTTCCCCATCTTCCAAGCGTGGCTTGCGTCAAGGTTGGCCTCTCCACGATTATTTGATCAGGGGATATCCTAGCATATCCATAACGCTTGTTAAGCGGGGCCGCTGACGCCAGCGTCGGAAAACGTCGCCATGCCGGTGTGGCAGGCGACGGCTGCCTTGAGGATGCCGATCGCCAGCGTTGCGCCGGACGCCTCGCCGAGGCGCATGTCGAGATTGAACAGCGCCCGCTTGCCGAGGCGTTCGATCAGCCGGCGATGCGCCTGCTCGGCGGAGACGTGGGCGACGACGCAATGGTCGAGCGCACGCGGGTCGATGGCGAACAGCACCGCGGCCGCCGCGGTCGCCGCAAAGCCGTCGAGCAGCACCGGCACGCGGCCCATCCGGGCCGCCAGCACCGCGCCGGCGACCGCCGCCAGCTCATGCCCGCCGAGCCGCCGCAACAAGTCGAGCGGATCGGCTGCCGCATCCCGGTGGCGCGCGACGGCGGCGGCGACAGCCGCACACTTGCGGTCGAGCGCGTCGCCGGCGACCCCGGTGCCGCGACCGGTCCAGTCCTCGGCTGTGCCGCCGAACAGCGCCAGGGACAGCGCGGCGGCCGCGGTCGTGTTGCCGATGCCCATCTCACCGAGCGCGACGACATCGAGCCCCGGCTCGATCGCCATCATCCCGTAGGCGACCGCGCGCGCGCATTCCTCCTCGCTCATCGCCGGCGCGTCGACGATGTCGGCGGTCGGCTGGTCGAGGTTCATCTCGTAGACGCGCAGATCGGCGTCGACGACGCGGCACAGCTGGTTCACCGCGGCGCCGCCGGCGACAAAATTCTCCACCATCTGTGCCGTCACTGCGGCCGGATAGGCCGACACGCCGCGCGCGGCGACGCCGTGATTGCCGGCGAAGACGGCCGTACGCGGATGATCGAGCCGCGGCGGATGGCGGCCTTGCCAGGTCGCCAGCCACTGCGCCAGCTCCTCAAGCCGTCCGAGCGCACCCGCCGGCTTGGTCAGCTCGCGCTCGCGCAGCGCTGCCGCGGTGCCGGCTTCGAGGTCGGGGTCGGGCAGATGCGATAACAGTGCGCGGATTTCGTCGAGGCTCGCTGCGGCCTCAAGCATCGCCACCTCCCGATGCTGCCGATCGGAAACATCTAGCAGCAAAACCCGTTATGGTCGCGCCATGACGCGGGTGACGGGCATCTTCGACGAATTCGTGCTGGCGACGGCGGTGCTGACCCGGCTGCCGGTCGCTGCCGATGCCGCGGAGCCGGGTGCCGTGGCGCGGGCGAGCTGGGCGTTTCCGCTGGTCGGTGCCGGCGTCGGCATGATCGCCGCCCTGGCCCTGCTGGTCGCCACCGCGTTTGGCCTCGGTGAGGCGCCGGCGGTGCTGCTCGGGCTCGTCGTCGCCGGCCTCGTCACCGGCGCGCTGCACGAGGACGGACTGGCCGACACGGCCGACGGGTTCGGCGGCGGCCGCGACCGCGACGAGAAGCTCGCGATCATGCGCGACAGCCGGCAGGGAACCTATGGCATCCTCGCGCTGATCCTCAGTATCGGGCTGCGCGCGGTGACGCTCGCCTCGATCCCCGGGCCGATCGAAGCCGGTTTGGCGCTGATTGCAGCGCACACGCTGTCCCGCGCCTTCCTGCCGCCAACGATGCTGTGGCTGGCCCCGGCGCGGGCCGATGGGCTGGCGGCGACCGCGGGTGCGCCGAGCGAATTGACCGCGCTGGCGGCAGTGGCAATCGGCGTCGTCGCGGCTATCGGCATCCTCGGGCCGGTGCGCGGTGCGATCGCGCTTGTTCTCTGCGGCGTTGCCGTGGCCGCGGCGGCGCTGCTTGCGCGACGCCAAATCGGCGGCTACACCGGCGATGTCTTGGGGGCGTTCCAGCAGATCGGAGAGGTGGTGATGCTGCTCGTGGCGGCGGCGCGATGAGCGATCAGCGGCCGGGCGCGATCTCCCCGTTCAATCCGGGGCAAGTCGGCGCCGGGGATATCGGACGCGACGCGGTCACCACCAGCTTCTGGTGGGTCCGCCATGCGCCGGTGGCGCATGAAGGCCGCATCTACGGCCAGAAGGACATGCCGTGCGATTGCAGCGACGCTGCCGTGTTCGCGGGATTGGCGCGCCAGTTGCCGAGGGACGCGGTGTGGGTCGCCAGCAATCTGCGCCGCACGCACGAGACGGCGCAGGCGATCGTGCGCGCCGGCCTGCCCGGCCCGGCGCAGATCCCGGGCCCCGACTGCGCCGCGTTGGCCGCGCTCGCCGAACAGAATTTCGGCGACTGGCAGGGCATGACCTACGACGAGCTGCGGCAGTCGCGAGGTGGCGCTTTCCACCGCTTCTGGCACGGCCCGGCCCACCAGCGCGTCCCGGGCGGCGAAAGCTTCGCCGATCTGATGGCGCGGGTGTCTTGGGGGATCCTGCAACTGGTCGAGCAGCACCGCGGACGCGACGTCATCGCGGTCGCGCACGGCGGCACCATCCGCGCCGCGCTCGGCCTGGCGCTCGGCCTCGACCCCGAGCGCTGTCTTGCGTTCACGATGGAAAACTGCTCGCTGACCCGGATCGATCACATCGAGGGGCCCGGCATGGGCCACAACTGGCGCGTCATCACGGTCAACCGGCCGGCGAAATGACCGTTCGGAAGGCGGTGCAAGCCCTCCTCTCCGGTGAGGAGGGAGGGGCTTGCGCCGCCCGCATGAGGGCCGCTCGCTAGCCCATCGTCGAGTTGAACGCGCCGCCGTCGAGCAGCAGGTTCTGGCCGACAATAAAG
>JAFAWI010000542.1 GCA_019241915.1 Alphaproteobacteria bacterium | reverse complement strand
GTTGCGCCCGCCGAGGGCGCAACGAGCGCCACATTGGCGGCAATCTGGGCGATTTGCTGCGTGACCGCGGCAATCTCGATGATTGCATCACCCATCGGTCTGCCGCCGAGGCTGTCGGTTGGGCGGATCATGCTGCCGGCGGTCGCGCCATCGGCCGGTTTTTGGTCGGCGACCGCGGCGCCTGCGAGGGTCGCCATAGCAAGCGACGAAACAATAGCGAGACGCAATTTCATTCGCACCCGACCCCTCGTTGTTATCGCTGCGCGCCGCCGCACAGACCCCCGGGCGGCGCGATATCGGGCCTGAATCGTTAAGCTTAAAACTGGAAAACAGTGTCGTCCCGGGTCGTTCGGAGGATCGCCCAGGTAGGACAGGGGAGAGATATCGCAGCCTAGACGCGCAACGTCGGGCCTGTCAAGCGGCAATGAAGAATTGGCTTACCGCGCCAAGTCAGCCCCAGGCATTGTTACGATGGTTCTGCACATGTCAGTAATTTTTCTAACAACAACGCACAGGACTTTATGCCATAACTTGCTATCTATGCGATTTAACAATGGCTTTGATTACCTTAAGGACCTGACAAAAAGGTAGAGAGTCGCCATCACCTCGCTTGTGCTTGCATGCGGGCATCGAAGTGCGCGGTCCAGGCCCGAGACTCCGTTTGCTCCGCAAGCCCTAGCTGGCCTAAAAAGGACAGCGCGCGCGGCATCGAAATCCGGCCTTCTTTGGCATTAAAATAAGCGGTCGAGCGCAGCGGTCACGAAACAATGGAGGGCGACATGCCAGCGGCGGAACGGGCGGTCATCGTGGGTGTCGGATCGGGATTGAGCGCCTCACTTGCCCGCAAATGCGCGGCGGACGGGATGGACGTGTTTGTCGCCGCGCGCGACACCGCCAAGCTGGCAGGCCTGGTCAAGGAGACCGGAGCCACCGCCATCGCCTGCGACGCCACCCAGGCCGAGGACGTCGCCCGCCTGTTCGCCGCGGTCGATGCCCGCGGCGGCGTCGACCTAGTTGTCTACAACGCCAGCGGCCGGGCTCGCGGCCCAATCGTCGAACTCGAGCCGGCCGCGGTCGCCGAGGCCATCAATGTGACCGCGTTCGGCGGTTTTCTCGTCGCCCGGGAGGCGGCACTGCGCATGACCAAGCAAGGCCACGGCACGATCCTGTTTACCGGCGCCAGCGCGGCCGTCAAAGGCTACCCGCGTTCGTCGTCGTTCGCGATGGGCAAGTTCGCGCTGCGCGGTCTCGCGCAAAGCCTCGCGCGCGAGCTGCAGCCGCAGAACATCCATGTCGGGCACATCGTCATCGATGGCGGCATCGCCAAGGAAAACGACCCCCGCGCCAACGAAAAGGGTCCCGACGCGCTGCTCGATCCGGACGCGATCGCCGAAACCTACCTGTCGCTGCACCGCCAGGCGCGCAGCGCCTGGGCCTGGGAAATCGAGCTGCGGCCATGGGTAGAGAATTTTTAGGGGGCCGGCGATGAACAAATACACCTGCACCATGATGTCGGTCAGCGACATCTATTACGCGACACTGATCGCGGAAAACGACGACCAGGCGAGGGAAATGTGCATCGCGGAAGCGCAAAAGCGCGGCTATGGGAACAGCCGGCCGCGCAATTGGAGCGTCCGTGTACTCGAGGCCGATGTCGCCGGACCGGCGCAGATGATCGATTGCGGGCACCGTGAGGCGTGACGCCCGCCCGGATTGACTTTCTCCCGCCATCTGCTATCTACGTCGCATGACCTTTGCGCGTGTCGAGCTGCGACTTACCGCCTCGGCGTCCTGACCCGGCGCCGATCTGGCTCGTCCGTTTGACCCTCCGGGGTTGTTGCGCAAAAGATGATTGTCATGAATCCGATCGCCTGGGTTTGCCGGAATTGCCGCGCGTCGAGGCGCGCGCTGCGACTTAGCTGCGGCCGGCAGCGTTAGGCTCGCCGGCCGCGGCTTTCGCAATTCCGTCAATCTCGCCGTGCAGCCTTGGGTGGCGCCGGTCCGCCGCAGGAGTTTTCGATGACCGTCCAACAGTCTTCGTCGATGCCGGTACACAAATACCGGCCATTCACCCCGGTCGATCTGCCCGACCGCAAATGGCCGTCGCGGGTGATCGACAAGCCACCGATCTGGTGCAGCGTCGATCTGCGCGACGGCAACCAGGCGCTGATCGAGCCTATGGGCCCGGAGCGCAAACGCCGCATGTTCGAGATGCTGGTCAAGCTTGGCTTCAAGGAGATCGAGGTCGGCTTTCCCGCCGCCTCCGATACCGATTTTGCCTTCGTCCGCCAGATCATCGAGGAGGACCTCGTCCCAAAGGATGTCACCATCCAGGTGTTGACCCAGGCGCGGCCCGAACTGATCGAGCGCAGCTTCGAATCGATCCGGGGCGCGCGCCGCGCAATCATGCACCTCTACAACTCGACCTCGACCCTGCAGCGCCGCGTCGTGTTCGGCCTCGATGAAGCCGGCATAACCAAGATCGCGGTCGACGGCGCCAAGCAAATTCGAGAGCTGGCCGAGGCGATGCCCGAGACCGAGGTGATGTACCAATATTCGCCGGAAAGCTTTACCGGCACCGAACTGCCCTACGCGGTCGAAATCTGCGAGGCGGTGATGGATGTCTGGCAGCCGACGCCGCAAAAGAAGGTCATCCTCAACCTCCCGGCGACGGTCGAAATGGCGACCCCCAACATCTACGCCGATCAGATCGAGTGGTTTCTCCGCCACATCCGCGATCGCAATTCGATCGTGCTCAGCCTGCACCCGCACAACGACCGCGGCACCGGGGTCGCCGCCGCCGAACTCGGCGTGATGGCCGGCGCCGACCGGGTCGAGGGCACGTTGTTCGGCAACGGCGAGCGCACGGGGAATGTCGATGTGATGACCTTGGCGCTCAACATGTTCAGTCAGGGCATCGACCCGCAGCTCGAAATCCACGACATCGACGAGATCGTTCGCACCGTCGAATACTGCAATCAGCTGCCCGTGCACCCGCGCCACCCTTATGCCGGCGAGCTGGTCTACACGGCGTTTTCCGGCTCGCACCAGGACGCGATCAAAAAAGGCTTCGAGGCGCTCGAAAAGCGCAACGACGAGCTGTTCGAGGTGCCGTATCTGCCGATCGACCCGAAGGATCTCGGCCGCACCTACGAGGCTGTGATCCGCGTGAATTCGCAATCGGGCAAAGGCGGCGTCGCCTATCTCCTGAAGGAGGATCACGGCCTCGATCTGCCGCGCCCGCTGCAAATCGAGTTTTCGCGGG
The DNA here is from genome assembly GCA_019241915.1 of Alphaproteobacteria bacterium. Classification (GTDB taxonomy): domain Bacteria; phylum Pseudomonadota; class Alphaproteobacteria; order ATCC43930; family CGMCC-115725; genus DATARH01. Next base: position 3,381 of record JAFAWI010000542.1, on the reverse strand, counting down.
TTGTGCAAGAGGTGACCGACCGCACCGGCAAGGAGATGACCAGTTCCGACATCTGGGGCCTGTTCCAGCAGACCTATCTTGGCGCCGACGGCAGCGGTGTTGCGCTCCTCGATTACACGGTGCTGCCCGAGCCGCGGCCCGGCGAACGGCGGCTGTCTGCAACGGTGACGGTCGACGGCGCCGAGCGCAGGATCGAGGGGGTCGGCAACGGTCCGATCGCGGCGTTTGTCGACGCATTGCAGCGCGATTGCGGAATCGGCCTCACCTTTCTCGACTACAGCGAGCACGCGGTCGGCGGCGGCGCGGACGCGCAGGCCGCGGCTTACGTCAAGGTGCGCAGCGGCGGCGACGAGACGCTGCACGGGGTCGGGATCGACGGCAACATCATCACCGCCTCGTTGAAGGCGGTGGCGAGCGCCGCCACCCGCGTCCGCCAGGCGGCGCACTGAGGCCGGCGCCGGTCATGGTATAAGGCGGAGGTCGAGATGTCAGCGATTGTGATCGCCGTCAGCCGCAGCTCGGGACACGCGCTTGCGAAACCGAACGAGGGGAGCATCCGACTGCTCGAAGGGCTCGGGGTCGAGGGCGACGCGCATCTCGGGGTTACGGTCAAGCATCGCTCGCGCGTCGCCAAGGACCCGACGCAGCCCAATCTGCGTCAGGTGCATCTGATCCATGCCGAGCTGCACGACGAGCTTGAGGCGGCAGGCTTCCGGCTGGCGCCGGGGATCATGGGTGAGAATGTGACGACGCGCGGTCTCGATCTGCTCGGCCTGCCGACCGGGACGCGGCTTCGGCTCGGCGGGGCGATGGTCGAGATCACCGGGCTACGCAACCCCTGCGCCCAGCTCAACAAGATCCAGCCGGGGCTGATGGCGGCGACGCTCGACCGCGACGCCAACGGCAACCTCGTCCGCAAGGCCGGGGTGATGGCGATTGTGCTGGCCGGCGGCGAGGTGAAGCCGGGCGACCCGATCGCGGTCGAGCTGCCGCCGGAGCCGCGCCGCCCGCTGGTGCCGGTTTAGCGAGCGGCGCGCTGCCGCGCCGCGCGCTGCCGCCGGTTCACGCCGCCCGCGCGGTCGCCCTAAGCCCGGCCCGGATCAGATCGCTGGCCTTTTCGGCGATCATGATCGTGGCGGCATTGGTGTTGCCGGAAATGACCGTCGGCATGACCGACGCGTCGACGACGCGCAATCCCTCGACCCCGTGCAGCCGGAGCTCGTTATCGACCACGGCCATCGGCCCCGGACCCATCATGCAGGTGCTGGTCTGGTGGAAGGTGGTGTAGCCGGTTTTTGCCGCGTGCTGCAGCCAGTCGTCGTCGCTCTGGCATTCGGGGCCGGGCCAGAACTCCTCGCTGCAGATGCGTTTCATGGTCGGCGTCTGGAACACCGCGCGCGCGGCGCGCATGCCCGCGACCAACGTATCGCGGTCGTTCTGGGTGCCGAGGTAATTGGGCTGCATCGCCGGGAATACCGTCGGGTCGGGGGATTTGATCCGCAGCCAGCCGCGGCTTTCCGGCCGGCACGGGATGCAGGTCATCTGGCATCCGGGGAACGGGTGCATCGGTTCGCCGACCGTGTCGAGACTGCCGGCGAGAAACTGGTACTGGCAATCGGGCGACGCCGAATTCGGCCGGGTGCGGGCGAACAGGCCGATCGGCGCCGCGCCCATCATCAGCGTGCCGCGGCCAGCGGTCAGGTACTGAAAACCGGCCCAGCCCTGGCGCAGCCAGCTTCGCGAGATTTCGTTGATCGTGTTGGGCTTGTGCACCTTGTAGACGACCTTGCAGCCGAGATGGTCCTGCAAATTTTCACCGACCCCGGGGAGTTCGTGCACCACCTCGATGCCGAACTGCTTGAGCAACGCCGCCGGGCCCACCCCCGACAACTGCAGCAGCTGCGGCGATTGCAGCGAGCCGCCGGCGAGCAGCACCTCGGAGCGCGCCCGGGCGCGCTTGACCTGCCCGTCCTGCCGGTATTCGACCCCGAGCGCGTACGTGCCCTCAAACAGGATGCGCTGCGCCAGCGCCCCCGTCTCGACTTTGAGATTGGGCCGTTTCATCGCCGGACGCAGATAGGTCACCGCGGTGCTGGCGCGCCGCCGGTTGCGCACCGTCAGCTGGTAAGTGCCGCAGCCTTCCTGCTCGGCACCGTTGAAGTCGGGATTGAACTTGTGGCCGGCCTCTTGGCACGCGGCGATGAAGGCGTCGTGCAGCTCGTGCGCGGCCTTCATGTCACTGACCGCGAGCGGCCCGCCGGTGCCGTGGTGGTCGTCGGCGCCGCGTTCCTGGTGCTCGGCGCGGCGGAAATAGGGCAGCACATCGTCATAGGCCCAGCCGGCATTGCCGAGCTGCCGCCAATGGTCGAAATCCTGTTTTTGGCCGCGGATATAGATGAGGCCGTTGATCGACGACGAGCCGCCCAGCACCTTGCCGCGCGGCCATTGCGTGCGCCGCCCACCCAGCGCCTCCAGCGGCTCGGTTTCATAAACCCAGGTGATCTCTGGGTTGAAGATGTTGCGGTAGAAGCCGGCGGGAATATGAATCCATGTGTTGGTGTCCTTGCCGCCGGCTTCGAGCAGCAACACCTTGGTTTGCGGATCGGCGGTCAGCCGATTGGCCAGTACACATCCGGCCGAGCCGGCGCCGACGATGATGAAATCGGCTTCCTGATCGAAGTGCATATCCTAGTCCTCAATGCTTTGGTCGTCGTTCCGGCGCCGGCCGGTAGGACGAAAAGAAAATCACGCCGCATGAAGCTCCGCGTCGCCCAGCGCTTGGAGGTCGGCGAGGGTCATGCCCGGCACCATGTCGCGCACCGCAAAGCCCCTCTCCGTCACATCGAGCACCGCGAGATCGGTATAGGCGCGCTTGACGCATCGTGGCGCTGTCAACGGATAGGTGCAGCGCTTCAGGATGCGTTTCTCGCCGGTTTTGGTGGTGTGCTCCATGACCACCCAGATGCGCTTGGCGCCGACCGCCAAATCCATCGCGCCGCCGATCGCCGGCGCACGATCGTTCGCCGAGCGCGACCAATTCGCCAGATCGCCGTTTTCCGCGACCTGAAACCCGCCGAGCACGCAGAGATCCAGATGGCCACCGCGTACCATCCCGAAACTGTCGGCATGGTTCATGTAGCTGGCGCCGGTCACTAGCATCACATGCTGCCGACTGGCATTGACGAGCCACGGGTTAAGATTTTCCGGAGCGGGCTCTGGGCCCATGCCGACAATGCCATTCTCGGAATGGAGGATGACTTCGCGATCACGCGGAATGTAGTTGCCGATCAGCGTCGGGATGCCGATGCCAAGATTGACCGCCCAGCCCTCGGGGATGTCCTGCGCGACACGAGCGGCCAGTTCCTCGCGCGCCCACGGTTT
>JAFAWI010000517.1 GCA_019241915.1 Alphaproteobacteria bacterium | reverse complement strand
GGCACGACACCGACGATTTGCGGAATGACGTCGCCGGCGCGCTGGACGATCACGGTGTCGCCGATGCGCACGTCTTTGCGCGCGATCTCGCCCTCGTTGTGCAAGGTCGCGCGCTGCACCACGACACCGCCGACGGTGATCGGCTCGAGCATCGCGGTCGGTGTCAACGTGCCTTGGCGACCGACGGTGATCATGATGCCGTGCATCAGGGTCTGCGCCTGCTGGGCCGCAAATTTATGGGCCAGCGCCCAGCGCGGCGCGCGGCTGCGCATGCCGAGCCGGCGCTGCAATTCGAGGTCGTTGACCTTGTAGACGACGCCGTCGATGTCGTAGGGGAGGTCGGCGCGGTCGCTCGCGATCTCGTGATACGTCGCCAGCACCTCATCGAGCCCGTGACACAATCGCGAGCGCGGATTGACCGTAAAGCCCCAGTCATGGAAGCGGTCGAGCGCCTCGCGGTGCGTTGCCGCAAACGGCGCGCTGGCCTCCCCCCAGGCGTAAGCGAAGAATTTGAGCGGCCGGCGCGCGGTGATCGCCGGGTCGAGCTGGCGCAGCGAGCCGGCCGCGACATTGCGCGGATTGGCGAACACCGGCTCGCCCGCCGCTTCGCGCTCGGCGTTGACCGCAAAAAACCCGTCGCGCTCCATGTAGACTTCGCCCCTGACCTCGAGCACGTCGGGCCACCCCTTGCCGGCGAGCTGCTTCGGCACGCTCGCTAAGGTACGCAGGTTCTGGGTCACATCCTCCCCGGTGACCCCGTCGCCGCGCGTCGCGCCCAGCACTAGCCGCCCGCGCTCGTACCGCAACGCCGCCGACAATCCGTCGATCTTGGGCTCGGCCATCACTTCGATCGTGTCCTCGGCGACGCGCGCGACATCCTCCGGCCGGCGAAAGAAATTGCGGACGCCGGCGAAAAAGCTTCGCACGTCTTCGTCGTCAAACGCGTTTTCCAGCGACAGCATCGGCACCGAATGGGTGACCTTGGCGAACGCGGTCGACGGCGCCGCGCCGACCCGGCGCGACGGGCTGTCGTCGCGGATCAGCTCGGGAAAGCGCGCCTCGATCTCGTTGTTGCGCCGGCGCAGCGCGTCGTAATCCGCATCGCTGATCTCCGGCGCATCCTGCTGGTGATAGAGCCGGTCGTGACGGGCGATTTCGGCCGCGAGCCGCGCCAATTCGGCCGCCGCCTCCTCCTCTGTCAGCTGCTCGGCCGCGCCGCCTCGGACGTCGCTCATGCCGCCTTGGCTCCGGCGATCAGGCTGGCAGCGGCGGCGCGCGCCTCGGCGGTGACCGTGGCCCCCGACAGCATGCGCGCGATCTCCTCCCGACGCGTGTCGGGGCCGAGTTCCTCGACCCGGGTGACGGCGCTTTTCTGCGCCTCGAGCTTGGCGACGCGCCAATGGTGCGCGCCGCGCGCTGCGACCTGCGGCGAATGCGTCACCACCAGCACCTGCAGGCTGGCGCCCAGCCGCTGCAGCCGCTCGCCGACGGCCGCCGCGACCGCGCCGCCGATGCCGCTGTCAACCTCGTCAAAGATCAAGGTCGGCACCGACGAGACCCCGGCCAGCACCAGCTTGAGCGCGAGCAGAAAACGCGACAGCTCGCCCCCCGACGCGATCCGCGCCAGCGGCCCGAATGGCGCCCCTGGGTTGGTCGCGACCTCAAAGGCGATCCGCTCGCAGCCGTGCTCGCTCCACTCGCTCTCGGCCAGTGGCGTCAGCACCGTGCGGAACCGCGCCTTGTCGAGGCGCAGCGGCGTCAGCTCGGCGGCCACCGCCGCGTCGAGTTTTTTTGCAGCGTGCTCGCGCGCTTTTGAGACTTTGGCGGCGGCAACGACAAATGCCTCGCGCAGCGTGGCTGCGCGTTGATCGGCGGCGAGCGCCGCATCGGCGCCGGCGTCGATCAGCGCCAGACGCTCGGCCAGCTTGTCGCGCAGCGTCGGCAGGTCGGCGACGTTGATGCTGTGTTTGCGCGCCGCCGCGCGCAGCGCGAACAGCCGCTCCTCGACCTGCTCCAGTGCGCTGGGATCGAGCTCCAGCGCGCGCGCCGCCGAACTCAGCACCGACAGCGCCTCTTCGGTCTCCGCGGCGGCGCGCTCGGTCGCCGTCACGGCGGTATCGAGCACGCCTTGCGCGCGGCCCGCAGCGCGGGTGAGGCGCCGCAGCGCGCGCGCCAGTCCCGCGAGCGCGCCGTGCTCACCGTCGATCTCGCCCACCGCTTCGCCGATTGTCTCGCCCAGCCGCTCGGCGTTTTGCAGCAGCGCGCGACGAGCGGCGAGCCGGTCTTCCTCGCCGTCTTCCGGCGCCAGCGCATCCAATGCGGCGTGTTCGTGCCGCAACAGGTCTTCCTCGGCGCGCGCCGCGGCAACCAGGCGGGCCGCCTCCGCCGCCGCCTCGCGCGCCTCGCGCCAGGCGCGCCAGCACCCGGCGAGCCCCGCGATATCGCCGCCGGACAACGCGTCGAGCAGCTCCCGGTGCGTCGCCGTGTCGAACAGCCCATGCTGCTCGCCCTGACCTTGGATCTCGACCAGGCTGTCACCCAGCGTACGCAGCAGCGCGACACTGGTCGGCTCGTCGTTGACAAAGGCACGGCTGCGCCCGTCGGCGCCGAGGGTTCGCCGGACGACGATCGCGCCCGACAAATCGGTGGCGATCCCGGCGTCAGCGAGAATCGCAGCGGCCGGGTGTTCCGGGTCGAGCGCGAATTCGGCGGTCACCACGGCCTGCTCGGCACCCGGCCGCACCAGCGCGGCATCGGCACGCCGCCCGAGCGCCAAACCCAGCGCGTCGAGCAGGATGGATTTGCCGGCACCGGTCTCGCCGGTCAGCACGCACAGCCCCGGCCGGAAGGCGAGCGCCAGCCGGTCGATCAGCACGACGTCGCGGATCGTCAGCCCGAGCAGCATGTCGGCATTTTAACAGAGCCGCGAGCGATACGCCCGGATTTGCCGGCCGCCGAGCTGCGCTCGGCACCCCTGTCCCAACCTTCCCGGAGTTGCGGCGAAAAGGCCTGCGTTGGCGCCTGCCGTCCCCTCCCCCGCAAGCGGGGCGAGGGTCCGGAGGGGGCGGCTAAGCGCGAATCTCCTGGCGCTGAAACAGCACATAGGCGATCGCGAAAATCACGATCGTCGCGGCGATAAGGCCGGTGAGCTGCGGCCAGATCAGCACAAAACTCTGCGTCACCGGCAGCGGCGCCCCGAGCACCGCGCCTTGCAGCTGGCTGATCAGCACCGGACCGAGGGCGCGGGTTTGCGGCTGCAGCAGCGCCAGTGCGGTCTCCGCATAAAGCGTATTGGGCGACAGCCGGTCGATGAGTTGCTGGGCGTTGAGATAGGCAAGGCGCGGCCCCAACACGCCTTCCGCCGGCCCGGCGACCAGTGCCGCAATAATGTCGGTAAGGAAAGACCAGAACAGCGACGACACCAGCCATGTCCCCAGCGCGGCGAGGGCCGCGGTCGCCGGTGCGCGGAACAGCACCGAGAACAGCAGCGCCAATGCCAGCCAAACCCCGCCATAGGCGATCGTCGCCACGAGGAAGCCGAGCATCCGCATCATTTCCTCGGTGCTCGGCGGGAGGCCCAGCAGCAGCAAGCCAAGGCCGATCACGAGCAGCCACAGCGAGCATAGCCCGATCGTCAGCGACAGCAGCCCGGCGAGAAATTTGCCGAGGAGCAGCGCATCGCGGTAGATCGGCTGGGCCAGCACGCGGCTCAAGGTGCGGCGGTTGAACTCTCCGTTGACCGCATCGAACGACAGCGCGATCGCCACCAGCGGGATCAGAAACCCGAGCAGCGCGATAAATGCCGGCAGCGGGTCCTGCGCCATCGTCAGCAACCGCAGGAACAGAAACGGGCTTTCGCCGATCGTCGCGCGGATCGAGCGGATTGCGGCATAGGCGGCAGCCAGCGCGGTCAGAAACACCAGCGCTTCGAGAATGCGCATCCGCGCGCTCGACAGATGGTCTGCGGTCTCCTTGGCGATTACGGTGCCGAGTCCGGTCCATGGCGAGCCGCGCCTAGTAGACTGCATCGCCCGCCTCCTCGAAATACCGCGCATAGACCTCGTTAAGGCTTGGGGCCGCGAAGAAGATGCCGGTCAGATCGACGCTCCTGGCGAGATGCCGGGCCAGATCGGCGCGCAGGTCGCGTCGGCAATCGACACGGTAGCGGTCGCCGCCCAAAGGCTGCACCCGCACCACGCCGGGTACGCCCGCAATCAGCTCGGGCACCTCGGAACCGTGCGCCTCGACATCGAACACGTGGCCGCCGCCCAGCACCCGGCCGGCGAGCTCGGTAACGGTGCCGGTGAGCGCCAGCTTGCCGCGGTTGAACAGCGCCACCCGGTCGCACACGCTCTGCACCTGGTCGAGATGGTGCGACGACAGCAGCACCGCGGTGCCGTCGGCCTTAAGACGGCGGATCATGTCGAGAAATTCGTGCGTGGAATGGGGGTCGAGGGCGGTGGTCGGCTCGTCGAGCACCGCGACGCTCGGGCGCTTCATCAGCACCTCGGCGAGCCCGAGCCGCTGTCGCATGCCCTGGGAGTACGTCGTCACCCGGGCATGGCCGACATGACCGAGCCCCACCCGTTCAAGCGCGGCGTTGAAGCGCTCGTCGATCTCGCGCCGCGACAAGCCGGCGAGCCGCGCCGTGTACGCCAGGTTGTCGCGCGCCGACATGTTCTCGTAAAAACCGATCTGGTCGGGCAGGTAGCCGACCCGCCGCTTGACCTCGAGCGGGTCGCGCAACGGATCGAACCCTGCCACCATCGCGCGCCCGCCGGTCGGCTCGGTGAGGCCGAGCAGCATCAGGATCGTCGTCGTCTTGCCCGAGCCGTTGGGGCCGAGGATGCCGACGATCTCGCCGGCGGCGATGTCAAAATCGACATGGTCGACGGCGAGGTTCGATCCGTAGCGCTTGGTCAGCGCCTCGGCGCGGATGATGGGGTCGGCCATCGCGGGCGCAGCCTAGCGGCGCCCGAAGCGGGCGACCGCAAAGACGACGACGAGCAGTGCGATGGCGATGATCGCGATGCCGATCGCGCCCCACAGCGTCGAGGTCAGCACGGTGACCCGGAAATTTGCCGATTCACTGAGCCCGCCGGTCGCCGATGCGCGCACCGTCATCTGGTAGTCGCCGGCGATCGCGCGCGACGACGGCGTCATCGTCAGCTTGACCTCCTGCGTCGCATTCGGCGCGAGCGACGGCACGGTTTTCGGCTCGAATGTCGTCTTCCATTGCTCCGGAGCGGTTGCCGACAATTCGATGTCGCGCGCCGCCTCGCTGCCGTCGTTGCGCAGCACCACGGTGAGCTGGCTGTCCTGGCCGGCATAGGCATCGCCCGACAAGCGGCCGCCTTCGCCCGACACCGCAAGGCGCGGTTGGCCGATGATCGTCAGCGACAGGTTCAGATCGGCATTCGCCTGTTCGGTCTTGGCATGGACCGACAGCTTGTAGTCGCCTGCCGGTGTCTCGCGCGGGATCGACAACGCCGCGTCGAGGTCCTTCGACTTGCCGGCCTCGATCGGGATGCTGGTGAGCTGCTGCGATCCGTACGCCTCGGTAAAGGTGACCTGGAAGTTCTTCGGCGCGTCGGCCGACAGGTTGATCGTCGCATCGCGCCCGCTGTCGTTGGTGACGGTGAGGCGATACTTGAACGAGGTTGTCGCGGTGCCGCGCAGGTCGGGGAAATTGGTCGTCATCTTAAGCTTGGCCGGCACCTCCTGGCCCACCGTCACGGTCAGCGGCAGCTTCAGGTCCTGCCCCTCGCCTTTGGCTTCGACGGTGAAATGGTAGTCGCCTGCGCTGGCGCCGCTCGGCGGTTCGAGGCGCAGCTGGAGCCGCTCGTCGGAATCCGAAGCGACCTCCACCGCCGCGATCGGCTGGCCGCCGCCCAGGATCGTCGCCTTCCAGCCCTGCGCGACCTCGGGCACTGTCACCGAGAATTGTTGCGGCGGCAGCTTATAATTGCGCAGCGATAGATCGACCGTGGTCGTCTCGCCTGCCTTGACGGTCAACGCCGGATAGCGCGTCGTGAGAAACATGCCGGTCAGGGTTGACGATGGGTCGGCGGCCCTCGATGGCAGTCCCAGGGCAACGGCGCCGACAAAAAATGCGACAGCAACAAGCCGCCTCAGCATTGGGGGGGACCCTCCTTTCTTCGTTGGTTGTCGGCCGCGCGGGCGGAACCTAGGAACGCCTCGGCCGCAGGAGCGGCAAACGGCAGCCATTTCTCGACGATACGGCGATGGCGCTGACATAGATCAACGGACCCGCGCCTGACACTTAAGTTTTTGTAATGTAGACAGAATCCGATCGGCTCAGAACAGGTTCCACCAGCTCTTTTTTGGCTGGCCCGGCGCGGTGTTGCCGCCGACCAGCGCGTAGGCGCTCTCGTACCAGCGGCTGCCCGGGTAGTTGTAACCCAGCACCGCCGCGTTCTCCTGAGCTTCCTTGTTGAGGCCGAGCGCCAGATCGCATTCGACAAGCCGCTCGAGCGCTTCGGGCACGTGCGTCGTCGTCTGGTAGTTATCGATGACCCGGCGGAACCTGTTCATCGCCGCAAGATATTCGCCCTGCTTCAGATAATAGCGCCCGATCTCCATCTCCTTGCCGGCGAGATGATCGTGCGTGAAATCCAGTTTGAGCTTGGCGTCCCGGGCGTATTTGCTGTCGGGGAAACGGCGAACGACATCGTCGAGCGCCTTGACCGCCTGCTCGGTGATCTTCTGGTCGCGGCCGACATCGGTGATCTGGATGTAGTAGCAGATCGCCTTGATGTAATACGCGTAGGCGATGTCCTTGTTGCCCGGATGCAGCTGGATGAAACGGTCGGCGGCGAGCACCGCGTCGGAATACTTGCCGTTCTGGAAATTGGCGTAGATCGCCATCAACTGGCTTTTTGTCGCCCATACCGAGTACGGGTGCTGGCTCTCGACCTGACCGAAGGTGGTTGCGGCCTTCGAGTATTCGTCGTTGGCCAACTGGTCCATGGCGTTATTGTAAAGGTCGTCGACGGGTTTCTCGATATAGGCCTGGTTTTTGGTGCCGCCGCTGCAGGCAGCGAGGGCGAGCGCCAGCGACAACGCAGCGCAGCGCGGCAATGGCAACGGGCGCATCATTCCCCGACCATAAACTGTCGTTCGCGTCCGGCTTATAGCACGGATCGCCGCAGTACCGGGACTTCCGGCGAGCCCGGTCTTAATCGCCCGCGGCGTGAGCGAGCGCTGCACCCCTGGCCACCATGGCAGGCGGCCACAGCGTACCCGGCTCGGCAAGCGTCGTCGAACACCACGCGCTCGGGTCGGCGAATAACGCCGCCAGCAGCATCCGGGTCTGCGCATGACCGGACCGCGAGCCGCGGAAATGCCCGATGATCGGGCCGCCGGCGAGATAGAGATCGCCATAGGCGTCGAGCAGCTTGTGGCGAACAAACTCGTCGGCGAAGCGCAGTCCGCCGGCATTGAGCACGCGGTCGCCGCTGACCACGATGGCGTTGGCGAGCGAACCGCCGCGGGCCAGCCCGGCGGCGCGCATCCGCTCAACCTCGTCGGCCAGGCAGAACGACCGCGCGCGGCTGAGTTCGCTCTTGAAGGTGTCAGGCTCGAACCCCAGCATCATCTCCTGGCAGCGGATTACCGGGCTTTCGAACTCGATCTCGAAGCTCATCGAAAAGGAGTGATCGGGCAGCAAGGCGACATGCGCGGGGCCGCTCGCGATTCGTACCGGCTTCAGCACCTTGATCGCACGCCGCGGCATCTCCTGCGCCACGGTCCCGACGCGATCGATCAGTGCGACAAACGGTGCCGCGCTGCCATCCATCGCCGGCACTTCCGCCGCGTCCAGTTCGACCAGTGCATTGTCGACGCCGCATCCCGCCAGCGCCGCCATCACGTGCTCTATCGTCTTGATTTCGATGCCTTCGCCGTTCGACAAGGCGGTGCACAGCGTGGCATCGGCCGTGTTGCGCCACAGCGCCGCAATATCGGCGCCGGCATCGACACGGCGAAAGACGATGCCGTGGCCCGGCGCCGCCGGCCGCAACGTCATCGACACCGGTTGGCCGCTATGCAGCCCAATGCCGCAGCAACCTGTCGCGGCCCGCAGCGTCCGTTGCCGGATAATCCCTCGATCCCCCACGATAACCCCTTGATCTTGCCTCGCGACTTCCCCTCATCGCAAAGCTAGCGGTGCCTTACTGCCGCCACAAATCACTCTTTGTTGCAGTTTGTTGCACGGCAGGGGCAGAAAATTGTAAGCGGAATCAGCTATTTAGTATTGGGCGCCGACGCGACTGCCGCCCCAAGAACGCAGAATATCAACCCTGTGCGAGGCCGACTGCCGACTCAATTGGCCTGGCGGCGCAAAAAAGCCGGGATGTCGAGCAGATCGTCTTCTTTGGCGTTGCCGGTCCGCTCCTCGCTTTCGAGCGGCGCAAGACGCGGCTGCACCGGACGGGGTGCGCCGATCGGCGGTGCCGCGGCCGGCCGCGATACCGCGCCGGCTGCCGGAGCCGCAGCCGGTGTGGGCGGCACGGCGGTCGGAGCCGCAGGCGGCTGCGTCAGTCGCGCTCGGCCGACACCCGTGACGCGTTCGATCAGGCTGGGTCCGCGCGGCCGCGGCCGCGCCGCTGTCTCGGCCGCGGCCGCGGGCACCGCGGGGTGGGCGAGCGGCACCTGCCGGGGCAGGCCGACATCGACCGGCCGCGGCGCGATAAAGGCGCCGCTGCGAACGGCCGCGGTTTCGGCAGCCTCGGCCGCGGCTGGCGGCGGCTCGCCGGCGGGCTCGGCCCGCGCCTCGCCGCGTGGCGGCATGGCCGCATTCTGCGTCAGCATCGGCTGTGTATAGCCGCCGCGCAGGCCACTGCCGGTATCGAGCGCCGGCGCCCGCATGGCGAGGCTCGGCTGGCGCTCGCCTTGCGGATTATCGGCGTCGATGCCGGTCGCCACGACCGAAATCCGCATCCGGCCCTGGAGCTTCTCGTCGAAGGTCGAGCCAAAGATGATATTGGCGTTGGGATCGACTTCCTCGCGTACGCGATTGGCCGCCTCGTCGACCTCGAACAACGTCATGTCGAGGCCGCCGGTAATGTTGATCAGCACGCCGCGGGCGCCCTTCATCGAGACGTCTTCGAGCAGCGGATTTGAGATCGCGGCCTCGGCGGCGTCGACCGCCCGGCGCTCGCCCTCGGCCTCGCCGGTACCCATCATCGCCTTGCCCATCTCGCTCATCACGGTGCGGATGTCGGCGAAATCGAGATTGATCAATCCCGGCATGACCATCAGGTCGGTCACGCCGCGCACGCCCGCGTGCAGCACGTCGTCGGCCATCTTGAACGCGTCGGCAAAGGTGGTGCGTTCGTTGGCGACGCGGAAGAGGTTCTGGTTCGGGATGATGATCAGCGTATCGACAAACTTCTGCAGCTCTTCGATGGCCGCCTCGGCGGTGCGCATCCGGTGGACGCCCTCGAAGTGGAACGGCTTGGTCACCACACCGACGGTAAGGATGCCCGATTCGCGGGCGATGCGGGCGATCACCGGCGCCGCACCGCTGCCGGTGCCGCCGCCCATCCCGGCGGTGATGAACACCATGTTCGAGCCGTGTAGCGATTCGAGGATATCGTCGATCGCCTCCTCGGCTGCCGCGCGGCCCACATCTGGCCGCGAGCCGGCGCCGAGCCCGCGGGTGACGCCGATGCCGAGCTGGATCTTGCGCGGGGCGGCGGACAACTGCAGCGACTGCGCATCGGTATTGCAAGCGATGAATTCGCAGCCGATCAGATTGGCCCGGATCATGTTGTTGACGGCATTGCCGCCCGCGCCGCCGACCCCGATGACGGTGATGCGCGGCTTGAGCTCGTGCTCGTCTTTCGGGATGCTCAAATTGATCATCGTACCCTCCACCCCTGGCGCGGCTGCCATCCCCTTCGTTCGCCGCCGGCTTCCCCTTCTGCCGGCCGGTCGGCGAGCGCAATGCGGGCGATTCGGCCGGTCCGGTGCCAAGCTTACCCGGTTGCTTCCGCCGACATACCCCGGAACCGCAGAAAAACCAACCTCTGCCTCAAAAAAACTCTCTGAGCCAGTTCGTCACGTGGCCGATAAGGCCACGCGCCGGGCGGCGCTGCGGCCGCGGCGTTTCCGTCCGCTCCGACATCGCGAAATGCAGCAAGCCCGCCGCGGTTGAGTACGCCGGGCCATGGGTCGACTCGGCAAGACCCTTGATCCGCAGCGGGTGCCCGATCCGCACCTGCTTGTCGAGGATGAGGCCGGCGAGCTCGCGGACGCCGTGCAGTTGGCACGCGCCGCCGGTCAGCACGACGCGGCGGCCGGCGATCTTGTCCGAGCCCGCCGCTTCGAGCCGGTTGCGCACCATCTCGAACGTCTCCTCGATCCGCGGAGCGATGATGTTGACCAGCATCGATTTGGGCACGTGGGCGGCATGCCCGTCCTCTTCTTCGCCGATTTGCGGTACCGCAATCATCTCGCGCTCGTCGAGCGTCGAGGATATCGCGCTGCCGAACAGCGCCTTTAGCCGCTCGGCGTGGGCAACCGAGGTGGACAGGCCGCGAGCGATATCGTTGGTGACGTGACCGCCGCCGACCGGCGCCGAATCGGCGAAGACGAGGTTGCCGCCGACAAAGACGCCGACGGTCGTAGTTCCGCCCCCCATGTCGATGAGCGTGACGCCAAGGTTGGTCTCGTCCTCGACGAGGCAGGCCAATCCGGCGGCGTAAGGGCTCACGACGAGGGCGTTGACGTCGAGCATCGCGCGGGCGATCGCGGCGCTGTGGTTGCGCACGGCCGGAGCGGCGGCGGTGACGATGTGCATATTGACGCCGAGCCGCGTCCCGATCATGCCCCGCGGGTCGCGGATGCCGCGGCTGTCGTCGATCGAGAAGCCGACGGGGAACGAGTGGATAACCGTGCGGTCGCCGCCGTCACGCATCGTGTAACCGCGTTCCAGCACGTGCCGCATGTCGGCATCGCTGATCTCGCGCCCGCCGATATTGATCTCGGCCTTGACCATGCGCGACGGACCGAACCCGCCGGACAGGCTCACCGCCACCGTCTCGATGGTCTCGTCGGCCATTTCCTCGGCGGCGTGGACCGCGCTCCGGATCGAGCCGCCGACCTCTTCGAGATCGATGATCGACCCGGACTTGAGGCCGCGCGAGACCTGGTGTCCGATGCCGAGGATGCGCGGCTCGTCGCCGTCGACGCGCGCGATGAAGCAGCAGATCTTGCTGGAGCCGATGTCAACACCGGCGATCAAGCTGCCGCGCGGCTTGACCGGGGCCTGGCGCGGTCGCGGCGGGACGCTGCCGCCGGCCTTGCCGTTGCCGCGCGGGCGCACTTTGGCCGCCGTCGTCGCCAAGTTCATGTGTTTTTCCCTACCGCACGCGCTTTTTTTACTGTCGGCATCTCTTTCGGCGCCGCGTCGGTCACCCGCACCACCAGTCGGTCCGGCAAGCGCAGATCGACCGCTTGAACGTCGCGCTGCAGCAGGCGATTGTTGCGTTCGAGCTCGGCGAGCCGCGCCCAGGCTCCGGTCATGTCCTCGACCGGCAGCAGCACGTCGATCGCGTTGTCGATCCGCACGTTCCAGCGCCGGTCGCCGACCAGCACCGCGGCCGTGACTCGCGCCGCGAGCTGGGATTCGTTGGCCAGCGCGTCAAGCAACTGCGCCGCGCCGTGCCGCGCCTGGTCGTCGCCGACGATCGTCGGCAGCTTGGCAAAGCGCGACAGATCGGGCACCGGGATCACCGTGCCGTCGCGGTCGATCAGCTCCTGCTTGCCGTCGTGCTGCCACACCGCGAGCGGCTCGCGCTCGATCAGCCGCACGTAGAGCGTGCCCGGCAGGCGGCGCTCGATCGCCGCCGAGCGCACCCAGGGCAACGCCTCGAGCTGGGTTTTGGCGCGTGCCGGATCGACCGCGAGGATCGGCGCGCTCCGATAGGCGCCCAGCGCCGCGATGATGGTAGCGACATCGGTCGTGGCACGGCCTTCAACCTCGACATCCGCGACGACGAGGCCGAGCTTGGCGCCTAGGGCGGCGAAGGGCGTCGCGGCACCCTCGGCCGTGGTGTGCCCCGGCGCGGTGCCGCTGAGCACCGAGCCGCCGGCCAGTCCCGCCGCCAGCGCGAGCGGCGCGCCCCACAACAGCACGCGGCGCAGGCCGAGCGGCCGCCGCTTGCCGCGCTGGCTGGTCCGTGGCCTAGGCACCGGCGACCTCAGCTGGATGGCGTCCGATCCGCCGTATCTCCCAGTCCAGCACGACCCCGAATTGCGCATGCACGCGGCGGCGCACCTCTTCGCCGAGCCCTTCGATATCCGCCGCGGTCGCCTCGCCCGTATTGATCAGGAAATTGGTGTGTTTCTCCGACACCGCCGCGCCGCCGCGCCGCAGGCCGCGGCAGCCCGCCGCATCGATCAGCCGCCACGCCTGGTCGCCCGGCGGGTTGGCGAAGGTCGAGCCGCCGGTGCGCGCGCGGATCGGCTGCGCCGCCTCGCGCGCCGCCTTGATCTGTCCCATCCGCGTCGCAATGGCGGCCGGCTCGTCGCGCCGGCCGTGGAGCAGCGCGCCGGTGAAGATCCAATCGTCGGGCGCACCGGAATGGCGGTAGGACAGCCCCATTGCTGCGACCGGCGCGCGGTGCGTCTTGCCGCGCCGGTCGACCGCCTCGGCCTCTACCAGCATGTCCTTGATCTCGCTTCCATAGGCCCCGGCGTTCATGCGCAACCCACCGCCGATCGTGCCGGGAACCCCGGACAGAAATTCCAGGCCGGCAATGCCGGCCCCGGCGGCGGTCAAAGCGACGTTGAGGTCGAGGGCTCCCGCCCCTGCCCGCAGCGTCTCGCCCTCGGTCACGATTTCCGCGAAGCCGCGGCCGAGACGGATCGTGACACCCGGTATCCCTCCGTCGCGCACCAACAGGTTTGAGCCGACACCGATCACCGTTACCGCGACGTCCATCGGAGTGGCGGCGAGAAAATCGGCGAGGTCGGCCGCGTCGGCCGGGCGGAACAGCACCTCGGCGGGACCGCCGACGCGAAACCAGGTCAGCGGGCCGATCGGCGCGTTTGGCGTCAGGCGCCCGCGCACTGCAGGCAACCTCTCCATCAGCGACGCGGCGGGAACAGCGGCGGCCATCATGCCACGCGGCTCCGCGCGGAACCGAGTGCCCGCAGTTCGTCCGGCAATGCGTTCGCCCAATTGGTGATCGAGCCGGCGCCGAGGCAGACGACCATGTCCCCGGCGCTCGTCAGCTCGCGCAGCAGCGGCGCGAGCCCGGCCGGTTCACCCAGCGAGAGCACGTGGCGGTGGCCGTGACCGGCGAGGCCGGCGACCAGCGACCCCTTGTCGACCCCTTCGATCGGGGGCTCGCCGGCGGCGTAAACGTCGGCGACGATGACGGTTTCGGCATCGTTGAAGCAAGTGCAGAAGCCTTCGAACAGATCGGCGAGGCGGGTGTAGCGGTGCGGCTGGACGACCGCGATCACCTTGCCCGTCGTGATCGCGCGTGCCGCTTTCAGGACCGCGGCGATCTCAACCGGGTGGTGGCCGTAATCGTCGATGATCGAAACGCCGTTCCACTCCCCGGTCTTGGTGAAGCGGCGGCGCACTCCCTTGAAGTTTCTGAGGCTCGTCCGCACGACGGCGTCGCCCAGTTTCAGCTCCTCGGCGACCGCAACCGCGGCCAGCGAATTCTGCACATTGTGCTCGCCGTACATGGCGAGAAACAGATCGCCGATCGTGCGCGATTTGCCCGTCGCGCGGTCGGCGACGATCACGTCGTAGCGCGTGCCGCCGTCGTCGAGCCGCAAATTGACCGCACGGATATCGGCCTGCGGACTGAAACCGTAGGTCAGGATGCGCCGCTCGGTAAGGCGGGAGATCATGCCCTGGACCACCGGGTGGTCGATGCACAGCACGGCAAAGCCGTAGAACGGGATGTTGGCGGCAAAGCTCTCGAACGCCGCCTGGAGGGAATTGAAATCGCCGTAATGGTCGAGGTGCTCGGGGTCGATGTTGGTGACGACCGCGACCGCCGCGGGCAGCCGCGTGAAGGTGCCGTCGCTCTCGTCGGCCTCCACCACCATCCAGTCGCTCGCGCCGAGCCGCGTGTTGGTGCCATAGGCGTTGATGATGCCGCCGTTGATCACGGTCGGATCGAGCTGCGCGGTTTCCAGCAGGGCGCCGATCAGCGAGGTCGTGGTGGTCTTGCCGTGCGTGCCGGCAACGGCGACCGCCCATTTGAGCCGCATCAACTCACCGAGCATCTCGGCGCGCCGTACGATCGGGATGCGCCGCGCACGAGCCGCGGCGATCTCCGGATTGTCTGCTTTGATCGCCGACGAGACGACCACGACTTCGGCCGTGCCTAGATTTTCGGCGCGGTGACCGATCGCCACCGCGATGCCGAGCTCTTCGAGCCGACGCGTGTTACCGCCCGCCGCGACATCGCTGCCCTGTACCTTGTAGCCAAGATTGTGCAGCACCTCGGCGATACCGCTCATGCCGATGCCGCCGATGCCGACAAAATGGATGAGGCCGAGCCCCTGCGGCAGGGATCTCACGCCGCGCGCTCCATCGCTCCGGATGTCGGCGCGGCGTCGCCGGACCCGGCGATACCCTGCGCGAGCTCGGCCAGCCGCTCTGCCGCGTCGTCGCGCGCGAAAGCGCGCGCCGCGGCGGCCGCAGCCGCCAGCGTCGATGGCTCGCCGAACACCGCGGTGAGCCGCGCGCGCAGCGTCTCGGCCGTAAATTCAGGCTGCGGCATGACCCAGCCGCCACCGCATCCGGCGAATTCGCCTGCGTTGATGGTCTGATGATCGTCCATTGCGTGCGGGTAGGGAACCAGCACGGCTGGACGCCCCGCCGCGGCCAGCTCGGAGATGGTCGACGCGCCGGCGCGGCAGATCGCCAGATGCGCACGTTGCAGCCGCGCCGGCATGTCGTGGAAAAATGCGGCGACCTCAGCTGTGATCCCGAGCCTGCGATATTGCGCTTCCACCGCTTCGGCATCCTCGGGCCGCGCCTGCTGGCTGACGCGCAGCTGAGTGCGCAGCGTCTCAGGCAGCGCGCCTACTGCGGAGGGAACGATGTCGCTGAAGACGCGAGCCCCCTGACTGCCGCCGGTGACGAGCAGCTCGATCCGCTCGTTCGGCGGCGCATAGCCGTCGGCCCCGACCGCGCGGATCGCCGCCCGCACCGGGTTGCCGGTGTGGACGACGAGGCGCCGTCCGTCGCTGTCGCGCAGCCCTCGCGTCGCCGGAAACCCTGTGGCGATGCAGTGCGCCCGCATTGCGAGCAGCCGGTTGGCGCGCCCGAACACGGCGTTCTGCTCGTGGATCAGTGTGGGCAGGCCGAGCTGCGCGGCGGCGAGCATGGTCGGCACCGAAGGATACCCGCCAAAGCCGAGCACCGCTGCTGGGGCGAGCCGGCGCAGCCGCCGCCGCGCCTGCACCATGCCGACGGCCAGTTCGGCGAGCCCATATGCCGCATGTAACGGGCCGCCGCCGAAGCGTCCCGCGCGAATTTGTTCGATCATCACGCCCGGCACCGCGGCGGCAAACGCATCGGCACGCCGGTCGGTGAACAGGTGCACCGCGCATTCGCGGTCGACCAGGAGACGCGCCACCGCCTCGGCCGGGAAAAGATGGCCGCCGGTGCCGCCGGCAGCAAGGACGTAAGTCCCGCTCACAATTCGCCACCGCCCAGCCTGCGCCGCGTCAGCGCCAGCAGCATGCCCATGCCGAGCGCCAGCGCCAGCATCGACGAGACGCCGTAGCTGAGAAACGGCAACGTCATGCCCTTGGTGGGAATGAGGCGGAGCGCCGAGCCCATGTTGATCGCAGCTTGCAGCCCGAACTGGATCAGCAGCCCGGTCGCCGCGAGCAGCACGAACTGGTCCTGCTCCTGCAGCAGCTTCGAGAAGCCGCGCAGCACCACAAACGCGAACAGCCCGATGATCAAGACGCACGCGACCAGCCCAAACTCCTCCCCTGCCACCGCGAACACAAAGTCGGCATGGGCGTCGGGGAGCACGTCCTTAACCGTGCCCTCGCCCGGTCCTTTGCCCCAGAACCCACCGCTGACGAAGGCTTCGAGGGAGCGGCGTACCTGGTAGGAATCCCCGGTGTTCGGGTCGAGAAAGCGGTTGATGCGGTCGGTGACGTGCGGCAGCCACTCATAGGCAGCGAACATCGCTCCGGTGAGCCCGCCAAGGCCGATCCCAATCCAATAGAAGCGAAGCCCGGCCATAAAAAACTGCGCGAACCAGACCACGCCGACGACCCCCGCCATGCCGAAATCCGGCTGTTTGATGAGCACGCCGAGAATCAGGACAAATAACCCGCCGGAAATCCAGTTCCCCGGAAATCCGGGATTGCGCCGCTGCTCGGCGAAGAGCCAAGCGGCAACGATCGCGAAGGTCGGCTTGATCAGTTCCGAGGGCTGAATGCCGAGCCCGGCAACGTTGATCCAGCGCCGAGCCCCCTTGATCTCGGAGCCGACCGCCAATGTTCCGAGCAGCATGACCAGCGCAACGCCGAACAGCACGAAGGCGGCGGCGCGCACCTTGCGCGGGGTCAGCAGCGATACCGCGAACATGATGGCCGCCGACACCGGCACGGCGAGCAGGTGGCGCTTGACGAAATGCAGCGGGTCATAGCCGATGCGCACCGCGACGGCGGGGCTGGCCGCGATGCTGAGCATCGCGCCGATCGCGATCAGCGCCATCAGCGCGCCGAGCGTCCAGCGGTCCACGGTCCACCACCAGCGCGCCACCGGGCTCTGGTCGATCCGCGCGAACCTCATCGCGTCGCCGGCCCGGCCCGATGGGCGCCACGAAGCCCGCCGACGAGGCGCCGGAACGCGTCTCCCCGGACCTCGAAGTTTGGGAATTGGTCATACGAGGCGCAGGCCGGCGACAGCAGCACCACGGCCCCGTTCACCTGCTCGGCCCGCGCCGCCGCCGCCGCCGCTTCCAGCGCCGCCGCCAAATCGCCGCAGCGCGTATAAGGCACTTTGCCATCGAGCGTCGCCGCGAACTCCCCCGCTGCGTTGCCGATCAGAAAGGTGTGTCGCAGGCGCGTGAAATACGGCGCGAGCGATGTGATCCCTCCTGTCTTCGCAAGGCCGCCGGCGATCCAGTAGATCGCTTCGTAACACGCCAGCGCCTTTTCGGTCGCATCGGCGTTGGTCGCCTTCGAATCGTTGATATAGCGTATGCCGTCAATCGTATCCACCAGTTCTTGTCGATGAGCGAGGCCGGGGAAGGTGCGAATGCCGGCCAGCGCCTGCCCCCGAGACAGCCCGGCGCGGCGTACGACGGCATAGGCCGCCGCGGCATTCTGCGCGTTGTGCAGCCCCGGCAGGCGCGGCGCATCGGCGAGCTCCATGACGGCCTCGGGCGCCCCGTCGAGCGCATCGATCAACCGGCCGCCCTCGATGTAGACGCCGGCAGCCACCCGGTGCGCGACCGAGACCGGCACGACCCGAGCCGCCCCGTGGCGCCGCAGCGCGGCGGCGATGTCGCGGCAGATCGCATCGTCGATCCCGACCACGGCGGTGGCGCCGCCTCCCTGCCGCGCAAAGATGCGTTTTTTCGCCGCGATGTATCCGGCCATGTCGCCGTGCCGATCGAGATGGTCCGGCGTGATGTTGAGCAGCACCGCAATGTCGAACGACAGTGTCGTCACCAGCTCGAGCTGGAACGAGCTCAATTCCACCACGTAACTGCCGCCGTCACCGAGCGGCGCAAGGCCGAGCGCCGGCGGCCCGAGATTGCCGCCCACCTCGACCGTTCTGCCCGCGCTTGCCAGGACGTGGCCGATCAGCGCCGTGGTTGTCGATTTGCCGTTGGTGCCGGTGATGCCGATGTAGCGCGCCGCTGGCTGCGCGCGGGCCAACAGCTCGATGTCGCCGACGATTTCGACACCGGCGGCGCGGGCCGCCGCCACCGCCGGGTGCGGCTGCGGGAAACTGTGCGGGATGCCCGGGGACAGCATCAGCGCCGCCACGTCGCGCCACTCGATCTGGGTCGGATCTCGCAGCGCGACCTCGCCCGCCACAACGTCACGGGTCTTCGCGCTGTCGTCCCAGCCGAGCACCTCGGCGCCACCCGCGGCGAGGGCTTTCGTGGCCGCCAGCCCGGAGCGCGCCAAGCCGAGGACGACCACCCTGCGCCCCGCGAACCCCGGCACCGCGATCACCGCGTCACCGCGTCACCGCAGCTTCAAGGTCGCCAGACCGGCGATGGCGAGGATCGATGCGATGATCCAGAAGCGGATCACAACGGTTGGCTCCTCCCAGCCTTTCTGCTCGAAATGGTGGTGCAGCGGCGCCATGCGAAAGACGCGCCGGCCGGTCAGCCTGAAGCTCGCCACCTGCACGATTACCGATACGGCTTCGAGGACGAACAGCCCGCCGACGATTGCCAGCACGATCTCGTGCTTGGTGACGACGCTGATCGCGCCGAGCGCGCCGCCCAATGATAAGGAGCCTGTATCCCCCATAAAGACCATCGCCGGCGGCGCGTTGAACCACAGAAAGCCGAGGCTGGCGCCGACCATCGCGCCGCAGAATACGCTGAGTTCGTCGGCTCGTGGGATGTGGTGGAGCTGCAGGTACGAGGCAAAAGTAGCGTTCCCCACCATATACGCGATAAACGCAAAACACCCGGCCGCGATCATCGTCGGCACGATCGCCAATCCGTCGAGCCCGTCGGTGAGATTGACCGAATTCGATGCGCCGACGATCACCACCACGCCGAACGGTACGAAAAACCAGCCGAGATCGAGCAGCGCGTTCTTGAAGAACGGAACCGCGACCTGGTTGGCGAACGGCTGATGAACGACGGCCGCCAACGCAACGCAGGCGGCGACGGCGATGAGGATTTCGAGCGTCAGCCGGATCCTGCCCGGAATGCCGCGGTGCGAACGGTTTGTCAGCTTGCTGAAATCGTCGAAGAAGCCGATGAGACCGAAGGCCACGGTGACACCAAGCACGACCCACATATACGCATTGGTCAAATCGGCCCAGAGCAGCGTCGACAGCGTCAACGCCAACAGGATGAGAAAGCCGCCCATCGTCGGCGTTCCCTTCTTGCGCAGCAGGTGGCTGGCCGGTCCGTCGTCCCGAATCGGCTGCCCTTCGCCCTGCTTCTCCTTGAGCCAGGCGATCATGCCGGGTCCGCACAGGAAGCTGATCAGCAGCGCCGTCACCACCGCCCCACCAGAGCGAAACGTGATGTAACGAAAGACGTTGAGTGCGTGGAACTCGTCTGAGAGCGGATAGAGCAGCAGATAGAGCATGCCGTGTTTTGTTCTTAAAGGGCGGCCGGCGAGGCCGGCGGACGAGCGGGAGCGAGGTAACGCATAGACGCATAGGCTCAGGGCCACAACCCGTCATGCGGTTGCCTCACCGCGCGCCGGGCCGGGTGCCGCTTGCGCCAAGCGCTTCGGCGGCAACCGCGGCGTCTTCAAACGGCAACACGACGTCGCCGACAATCTGGCCGGTCTCGTGGCCTTTGCCCGCGAGCACAAGCACGTCGCCCGGCCGCAATGCGCCAATCGCTTCGCGGATCGCGCGGCGCCGGTCGCCGATCTCGATCGCTCCCGGCGCCGCGTCGAGGACCGCTCGCCGGATTGCCGCGGGTTCCTCCTTGCGCGGATTGTCGTCCGTGACATAGACGACATCGGCAGCGGCGGTCGCGGCAGCGCCCATCAACGGCCGCTTGCCGCTGTCGCGGTCGCCGCCGGCGCCAAACAGCACGATGAGCCGTCCCGCCGCGTGCGGCCGCGCCGCTGCCAGCACCGTCGTCAAGGCGTCGGGGGTGTGCGCGTAATCGACAAAAACCGCCGCGCCGTTCTTCTGTCCGACGAACTGCATACGGCCGGGCACGGTGGTAAGCGCCGCCAAGGCCGGGATGGTTCTCGCGACTTCCGCGCCGGTGGCGAGCACCAGGCCGAGCGCCGCCAACGCGTTCATCGCCTGAAAATCGCCGATCAGTTTCAGTTCGACAGTGCGCGGCTGGCCGTAGAGATTGAGCTCAAGCCGCTGTCCGTCATGCCGCGGTTCGCGCCGTGCGAGCCGCAGATCGGCGCTCCGCGCCATGCCGTAACTGATGACCCGAACGCCGCGGCGAGTTGCAAGCGCCGCAAGCTGGGCAAATTCGGCGCCATCCGCGTTGAGCACGGCGGTGCCGTCAGCGGCCAGCAAGTCGGCAAACAGCCGCTGCTTGGCGGCGAGATAAGCCGCCATGTCGCCGTGATAGTCGAGGTGATCGCGCGTCAGGTTGGTAAAGGCGGCGGCAGCGAACTGCAGCCCGTCGAGCCGATACTGCGCGAGCCCGTGGCTCGATGCTTCGATCGCCGCCCGCTCGATCCCGCGCGCCGCGAGATCGCTCAGCGTGCGGTGCAGCGCCACCGGGTCGGGTGTTGTCAAAGAACCGGGCGCGCGTTCCGTTTCGGTGACCACCCCCAGTGTGCCAAGACTGGCGGCAGGATGACCCAGTGCCTGCCACAGCTCGCGCGTGAAATGCGCCACCGACGTCTTGCCGTTGGTGCCGGTAACGCCGACGATCACCGTCGGCCGGCGCGGAAAAAAGCGCGATGCAGCCTTGGCCAACGCCAAGGCCGGGTTGGGGTCTTCGATAACGGCAATCCCGCGCCGCGTCTGTTCGTCGAGGCCGAGCGCAGCCGCGCTATCTGTGAGTATCGCTGCCGCGCCGCTTTCGATCGCGGCGGCGGCGAAACGGCGGCCGTCGGTCTGCGCCCCGCGCATCGCCGCAAACAGGAAGCCGGGTTGCACCTGACGGGAATCGGCGGTGATCCCGGTGATGTCCGGGGTGGTGAGCGTCGCGGCCCCGGCGGAGCTGGGCGGAAATGCCGTGATCGGGGCGGCGTCGAGACCGAACAGCTCAGTAATCTTCAATCTTTTTGCCCGCGAGGCTCTCGATCTGCAGGGACTTCACGATCTCGGGCGATTTTTCGTCCACCGGCGCCACGCCGAGCAGCGGCGCGATGCGCTGGATGATGCGGCTGGTCGCGGGCGCCACGGTCCAGCCGGCGGTGGCGTAACCGTGGCTCTCCTTGTTGCCGTGCGGCTCGTCGACCAGGGTCAGCATGACATATTGAGGATTGTTGATCGGGAACGCTCCGATAAACGACGACAGAAGCTTTTTCTCCTCATAATGCCCGTGCAGATTTTTTTCGGCGGTGCCGGTCTTGCCGCCGACGACATAGCCGGGCGCTTCGGCGAGCTTGGCGGTGCCGAATTCGACGACATAGCGCATCAGCTTGCGCATCTGGTCCGAGGTCTTCTCCGAAATCACGCGGGTGCCCGGCACCTTCGCGCCATCCGGCACTTTGAGCATGGTCGGTTCGTGCAGGATGCCGCCGTTGATGATCGCGGCGGTGGCGGTGACCATGTGCAGCGGCGTCACTGCGATGCCGTGACCGAAGGCGATCGTCATAACGTTGACCGGCCGCCAAAGGGTCGGGTAGTGCGGCCGCGCCACCTCGACCTTGTCGAGCTCGATCGGCACCGGGCTCAACAACCCGAGCCGCTGCAGAAAGGCGCGCTGCCTCTCGGCGCCGGCGGCGAGCGCCATCCGCGCCGAGCCGATGTTCGAAGAATACATGAAGATTTCCGGCACGCTCAGCCAGCGGTGCTTGCCGTGATAGTCCTCGATCGTGAAGCGGCCGATCTCGATCGGATTCCGAGCGTCGTACGACGAGGTCATCGAGGCGACACCACTGTCCAGCGCCATCGCCGTGTTGAACACCTTGAATACCGAGCCGAGCTCGTACTCGCCGGACGTGATCTTGTTGAAGATGCGTTCCTTGTCGTCGCTGGTCTCGGTCTTCGGATTGGTCGACGGCGGATGGTTCGGGTCGAAGTCCGGCAGCGACGCCATCGCCACGATCTCGCCGGTATGCACGTTCATGATGATGCCGGCGGCGCCTTTGGCGTCGAACTGACTGATGACGCGCTGCAGCTCGTCCTTGAGGATGAACTGCACGCGCGCGTCGAGCGCCAGCGCCACCGGCTGGCCGTTGCCGCGAATCGTCGGGTTGAGGCCGCGCTCGATGCCGGCCTGACCGATATTGTCGACGCCGCAATAGCCGACCACGTGCGAAGTCAGGTCGCCGAGCGGGTAGATGCGGCGCTCCTCGGGGCTGAATTCGATGCCCGGGATACCGAGGCTGTTGATCGCGTATTCCTGGCGCGGCGTCAGCGAGCGCTTGAGGTAGGCAAAGCTGTGTCCCGAGGCGAGTTTGCTGCGGATTTGCGCCGGCGACAGGTCGGGCAGCGCCTTGACGATCGCCTGCGCGGCCTCGTCCGGATTCTCGCCGGCCTTCAGCATCTCCTTGGAATTGACATAGACCGCCGGACTGTCGAGGTTGGTTGCGAGCAGCGTGCCGTTGCGGTCGACAATGTCGGCGCGGACCGGCGGTTGCGGCGCGATGAGCTTGGCGCGGGCGACCCGCGTATCGGCGGTGCCGCCGATCTCGACAACATCGACCAGCCGCCCTGCAACCACCATAAAAACCAGCGCAAACAGCGCCGCGGCAAGCAGCAGCCGGGTCCGGGTGGTGTCGAGAAACTCGGCCGCCGCGCCGTCGGCGATGACCGGCGCGCATGGCGGCGGCTTGAAGTGCCGCGGCCGGCACGGATTGTCGTCGAGGCGTTGCGCCGACAGCATCAGCGCTCTCCTGCCACCTGCGCGAACAGCGCGTCGAGCGAGCGCGACGGAGGTGGCGACGCCGGCCGCGCCGGTGCCGTCGCGGCCACCTTGACCGCCGCCGGGGCAACGGTCGGCGC
Organism: Alphaproteobacteria bacterium; assembly: GCA_019241915.1. Lineage (GTDB taxonomy): Bacteria > Pseudomonadota > Alphaproteobacteria > ATCC43930 > CGMCC-115725 > DATARH01. The sequence continues at coordinate 5,504 of JAFAWI010000517.1, read as the reverse complement.
CGGGGCCGGCCCGGGCGCCATCCGGTCGAGCTCTCCGGCGGCGACGGCCTGCGGGCCGGCCGGCGCGGGCGCGGCGGCTTGCGACGCCTCGGCTGGCGCCGGATCGAGCGAAATGGCCCCCTGATCCTGCGCGGGCGCCGCCGCGGCTGCGGGCGCTGCTGGCGGCAGCGGCGGCGGGTCGAGCGGGATGGCGTAGGCCAGCGCCGGTGTTGTCCCGGCGGCGACAGGCGAGGCAGTGGCCGCGATCGGCGAGGCGGCATCGAGCGGAATCGCATCTGCAATTGGCGGCGCTGCTGCGGCGGGCGCGGCGCCGGCCGGTGGCGCGGCAGGCCGCAGCGGCAGGCTGTCGATCGTGGCTGCCATTTGCTTCGGTGCGACCGGCACCAAGCCGACAAAACGGCGATTGAGGTCCGCGAGCAGCTCCGGCTGGTTGAGAAACGTCCAATCGGCGCTCAGCTCGTGGATCTCGCGTTGCGCCAGGACGGTCTTTTTGCGGACCGCGATCAATTCGTCGTCGAGGTTCTGCACGGTCTGTTTGACGACGAAGTTGGTTGCACCGGTCGCAATCACCGCCGCACACCAAAACGCACCGCCCAGGCGGGTCATCGCGCCGCCTCGGCAAACGATGCCGCCGCGGTGCGCTCCGCGCTGCGCAGCCGGGCCGAGCGGGCGCGCGGGTTGCGCGCGATCTCGGCTGCGCTCGGCCGCACCGCGCGCCGCGCGAGCGGCGTGAAGCTCGCCGCCGGTTCGCCGCTGCGCGGCGGCAGATGCCGCGAGACGCTGCCGGCGCCGGCGGTGCGGCGGCGCAGAAAATTCTTGACGCGGCGGTCTTCGAGCGAATGGAACGAGACGACCGCCAGCCGCCCGCCCGGCATCAGCAGCCGCTCAGCCGCTGCGAGGCCACGGTCCAGCTCGCCCAGCTCGTCGTTGACCGCGATACGCAGCGCCTGAAAGGTCCGCGTCGCCGCGTCGAGACCGGGTTCGCGCCGCGGCAGCGCGGCGCGAACCACCTCGGCGAGCTCGCCGGTTGTGGTGAGCGGCCGCTTGCGTTGCGCCGCGGCGATGGCGCGCGCGACGCGTCCGGCAAAGCGTTCTTCGCCCAACGTACCGATCAGCGCGGCGAGCTCGCGCTGCGGCAGCCGCGCGATCAGCTCGGCCGCGCTTTCGCCCGACCGGCCCATGCGCATGTCGAGCGGGCCGTCGTTGCGGAATGAGAAGCCGCGGCCGGGCTGGTCGAGCTGCATCGACGAGACCCCGAGGTCGAAAGCGATGCCGGCGATCGGCCCCGGCTGGAACGGCTCGATCAGCCGTTCCATGTTGCCGAACGGGCCGGCGACGAGGATCAGCCGTCCGCCGTATTTCTGCGCCAGCGCCGCGCCGCGCGCGACGGCCTCCGGGTCGCGGTCGATGCCGAAGACACGGCAGCGCGCCGCGCCGAGGATGGCTTCGCTGTACCCGCCCGCGCCAAACGTCGCGTCGATGTAGGTGGCGTCGTCGCGCGGCGCGAGCGCCTGCAGAATGGCGTCGACCAGCACCGGGACATGCGCCGGCTGGCCGCCGCACATGCACTACCGTCCGGCCGACGGGATGGTGGCGCCGTCGCGGCGCGAGCGCTCGCGCGCCGCGGTGCGGTGCCGTGTGAAGCGGCCGGGCTCCCACATCTGGAACATCCTGCCGAGCCCGACAAACGCCACTTCGCCGTCGATGTGGGCGTGGCTCTTCAGGTCGTCGGGCAAGACGATTCGCCCGTCCCCGTCGATCTGCAACGATCGGGAGTCGGCGAATACCAGGGTCAGATCGTCGCGGCGGTCCGAATATTGATCGAGGGTGGCAAGACCCTCCATCATCTCGGCGAGATGGTCGCTGCCGGTGCCGTCGATCGCCTCATATTTGAACGACGGCATCAGCACCACCTGGTTCGGAAGGCGGTGCGTCGCGAGCGTGGAGCGAAAGGTCGCCGGCACAGAAACGCGTCCCTTGCGGTCGACCCTGTTCACGAAAGTGGACAAGAACAGTTCCACTCACTTCCCCCAACGCTCTCCCATCGACGCCCGGCAAGGGGCGGGCCCGGTTGCGCCTGCGAGTTCCCCCCAACGCCGGCGCACGTCCATGGGTAGAGATGGGATAGCATGGGATAAGATGGGTCGTCAACACATGATTTCAATAATTCTTGCCGATTCAAAATGTTCGATTGGAATCGATGGTGCACACACAGGATATTGTTACGACGACGACTGCCGCAGTACTAATCTAAATCTTGTTCTCAATTTGTTCACCGCAGGTTGAGCGCCAGACGGTCTGTAAGCCGGGTTCTGTCCCGGCCCCAGGTCGCCCCGGGGCTGGGGATGGCCATTCATCTGGGGCGCCCGTTGCCGTGCGCCTCGCGCGACCGACCCGAGCGGCGGCGCGGAAGGCTCGCCCGGCATGGCTCGCGCCAAGCCTGCCGCTCCTACTTGGTCTTGCTCCCGGTGGGGTTTTCCCTGCCGCCGCCATTGCTGGCCGCGCGGTGCGCTCTTACCGCACCATTTCACCCTTGCCGCCCATGTCGCCCCAAAAGGAGCTGCCATGAGGTTGGCGGTGTGTTTTCTGTGGCACTGTCCCTGGGGTCGCCCCCGCCGGCGGTTAACCGGCACCGTGCCTCCGAGGAGCCCGGACTTTCCTCCCCTGCCGTCGCCGGCAGGAGCGGCCATCCGACCGTCTGGCAACGGGATGATATGGGCCGGACTGCGCCCGTGTCAAAAGCGCGGGTGGCTCAATCGGTGTCGAGGGGGCGAACGCGCCGCTACCGGAAGCGCCGGCGCCGTCAGCACAACCGAACAACGCACGACGCGCTTCCCTTTGCGACGCAAATACGCCACTGCAAGGCATGCGCGCGGTTGCGGGACCTACCGATCCGTCACCTCGGCTGCCGCTTGCGCCGGTTCAAACCCGGCAGCAACATTTTGCTCCTTGGCGGAAGCCTGCGCCATTGCCGTGCAAGCGCGTCCGCTGCCCGACTGAGGCCGCAGCCATGGCGACGCTGACGCTCGACAAGCTCAAGAAGTCCTATGGCGACCGCGAGGTTGTCCATGGCGTCAGCTGTAATGTCGCGGACGGCGAGCTGGTCGTCGTGGTTGGACCTTCCGGGTGCGGGAAATCGACGCTGCTGCGCATGGTAGCGGGGCTCGAAGAGGTGACGTCGGGCGCGGTTGCGATCGACGGACGCGTCGTCAATGGCGTCGAGCCGAAGGATCGGGACATCGCCATGGTGTTCCAGAACTACGCGCTCTACCCGCATATGAGCGTCTTCGACAACATGGCCTACGGGCTCAGGATGCGCGGCATGCGGCGTGACGAGATCGTCCGTCGGGTCGACCGCGCCGCGGCGATCCTGCAACTCGACAGCCTGCTCGACCGCCGGCCGCGGCAGCTTTCGGGCGGCCAGCGCCAGCGGGTGGCGATGGGCCGCGCCATCGTCCGCGACCCCAAGGTCTTTCTGTTCGACGAGCCGCTGTCCAACCTCGACGCCAAGCTGCGCGTGCAGATGCGGGTGGAGATCAAGCGGCTGCAGCAGGAGCTGCGGGTGACATCGCTTTATGTGACGCACGATCAGGTCGAGGCGATGACGCTGGCGGACCGGCTGATCGTGATGAACGCAGGCAACGCCGATCAGATCGGACCGCCGCTCGACCTCTACGAGCGGCCGGCGACGGCGTTTGTCGCGGGATTCATCGGCTCGCCGGCGATGAACCTGTTGGCCGGGCGGGTCGACCGCGGCAACGTCGTCGTCGGCAGCTGCGCCTTGCCGGCGGCGGCGCCGGCCGGAGCGGCAGGGCGGGCGGTAACGGTCGGGTTGCGCCCCGAACATCTGGAGCTGGCCGGTGACGGGCCGCTCCCGGTGACCGTCGACTTGCTGGAGCGGCTCGGCGCGGACACGATGGTGCATGGCAGGCTCGATGGCAGCGGGGTCACGCTGACCGCGCGCACCGCCGGCACCATCAATCCGCCGCTCGGCGAAGTGCTGCGTTTCACGGTGCGCGCGGAGAATATCCATCTGTTCGACCCGGAGAGCGGCTGCCGTTTTTAGTCGGCGCGGTCGATCAGGTGGATGAACGAGCCGGCGACGTTGCCGAGCCGCAGCCCCACCAGACCGCGATCGGTGCCGCCGGCGTCGGCGGTGGCGAACAGCCGGCCCGCTCGGCTCGCCTGTTCCTCGACGATGTACGCGTAATGGAATTCGTGCCCGCGAAAGCGCGCACCCCGGTGGCCGAACATTCCGTCGGCCAGGAGTGTCGCGGAGCGGTAGCCGAGATGCCGGCGCGGTCGGGCAAAGCTTGTCGCCAGCGGCAGCAGTCCGGCCAGTCGGTGCGTCGAGCCGTTTGCATCCGTCAGCGTCTCGCCCAAGGTCATATAGCCGCCGCACTCGCCGTACATTGCCGCCCCGCGCACCGCGGCCTCCCGCAACCCGGCGAGAAACCTGCCGGCGGCCGCCAAACTACCGGCATGCAGCTCGGGGTATCCGCCCGGCAGATAGACCGCGTCGGCCGCCGGGTCGGGAGGTTCGTCCGCGAGCGGCGAAAAGGCCGAAATCTCCGCCCCCTGCCGCCGCCATCCGGCGAGGCTCGCCTCGTAGACGAAGAGGAAGGCATCGTCGCGGGCGACCGCGATGTGCTGGCCGAGCGGCGGGAGCGGCATCGGCCCGGCGGCGCCGTCGCGCGGCCGGCCTTGCGCGAGTCGGAGCAGACGCTCGATATCGATACCGCGTGAGACGGCGGTTGCCGCCCGGTCGAGAACGGCATCGGCCTCCCGGGCCTCGGCTGCCGGCACCAGACCGAGATGGCGGCCGCCCAGAACCAGGTCATCGTCCTGCAGCAGGCAGCCGAGCACCGGCAGCTCGGGGAGATGCCGCCCCATCGCCGCCCGCAACGAGGCGCCATGCTGCGCGCTGGCGACCCGGTTCAAGATCACACCGCCGAGCGGCACGCGCGGGTCGTGCCGGGCGAATCCCGCTACCAGCGCCGCGACCGATGCGCCCTGGCCGCTGGCATCGACGACCAGCACGACCGGCCAGCCGGTCCGGCGCGCCAGCTCGGCGGTCGAGCCGGCCTCGCCGTCAGGCCCGGCCCCGTCGAACAAACCCATGACGCCTTCGCACAGCACCAGCTCGGCCGTCGCCTGCAGCTCGCAAACAAGACCCGCCAGTGTCGCCGGCCGCATCGCCCAGGTATCGAGGTTGAGGCAGGGTGCGCCGCTCGCCAGCGCGTGGAACGTCGGGTCGATGAAATCGGGCCCGCATTTGGCGGCGGCAACACGGACGCCGCTCGCGCACAGATGGCGCAGCAGTCCGCCAACGATCAGCGTCTTGCCGCTGCCGGATTTGGGCGCCGCGATAACGATGCCGCCGGTCACGCGACGCCGGGCCGCTGGCGCAGATCGAGCCGGTAGGTGTGTTCGCGGTTGTTCGCCCGGACCGGTCGGTCGCGCCCCCGCCTGTTGATGTCCGCCTGCGCGTCACGCATCGGCAT
>JAFAWI010000498.1 GCA_019241915.1 Alphaproteobacteria bacterium | reverse complement strand
CCCCGTGGTGCGCGAACTCATCAGCGCCGCCGGTGCCGAGTTGCGCTTGTTGCCGCCCTACTCGCCCGACCTCAATCCGATCGAGCAGGCCTTCGCCAAGCTCAAGGCCCATCTGCGCAAAGCCCAGGAACGCTCGATCGACGCCCTATGGCAGCGCATCGGCAACATTCTCGACCTGTTCAAACCGGCCGAATGCGCCAACTTCTTCGCCAACTCAGGCTATGCTCGAACCTGACCGGATTCTGCTCTAGATCAGGCGACGCGTTTCTTAGCGGCGCTGTCGCGTGCCCCAGTGACAGCATTGCCTGCAGAAACCTATGTGGCGCCGGCGCTGCGACTGGCCCTGGAACTCGGTCATCCGATTTATGATTGTCTTTATCTCGCGACCGCCATTCGGCACGGCACATACGTCGTAACCGCCGACCGTCGCTTTGCGGCTATAGCGCAGCGCCCTGGCCATGCCGAACGGATTCGCCTGCTGAGCACCTGATGCCTGCGGCGGTTATTCGGTTATTGCGCCGGCTTGACCTCGCCGCCGATCTGCGGCGCCTGCTTGGTGCCGAGCAGCAGCAGCCAGTCGCCGCTCTTCAGCCCGCCGATCTGCGCATCGTTGAGCTGCATCTTGACGTTGATCGGGCTGGCGGCGCCGCCGGTCAACGGGATCGGCATCGTCACAGGGTTGCCGTTCTGCTTTGGCGGCGGCGCCAGGAACGCGGCCATCACCGGCGGTGCCGACAGGCCGGAATACTCGATTGTGCCGGTCAGCGCCTTGGTCTGAGTGTCGAGCGACAGCGTCGCCGTGCCTTTTCCGGGCCCCCCATCTTTTTCCGGATCGAGCGTCGCCGTGAAATTCAGCGTATCGGCGAGCGTCACACTCGACAACAGGCATAGCGCCAAGGCCGTACCGGCAAATCCTGCCAGCGAACTGCGCACGTTCTCCTCCTTTGGCCGCGACTGATCGTTATACGCAGCCGAGCGGGGATCGATCTATGCGCAGGCTGCCACTGCGCGCCGGGCCATCACGCCGACGAGGTGCGCACGGTATTCCGCGCTGGCGTGAATGTCGCTGTTGAGCCCGTCATCCGGGATGGCGATGTCCTTGATCGCGTCGGCGGAGAACGAACGCGCCAGCGCGGCTTCCATTTCCGGAACCCGGAACACGCAAGGGCCGGCGCCGGTCACGGCGACGCGCACGCCCTGTCCGGTGCGGGCCACAAACACGCCAACGATGGCATAGCGCGATGCCGGGTTTTTGAATTTCTGGTAGGCCGCGGCCTGCGGCTTTGGGAACTTGACCGTCGTAACGATCTCGTCCTGACCGAGCGCGGTCTCGAACATGCCGGTGAAGAACGAGTCGCCGGATATTTCGCGCTTGGTGGTGACCACGGTCGCGCCGAGGCCGACCACGGCCGCGGGATAATCCGCCGCGGGGTCGTTGTTCGCGATCGAGCCGCCGATGGTGCCGCGGTTGCGCACGGCCGGGTCGCCGATCATCCCGGCAAGCGCGGCAAGCGCGGGTATCACGCGCCTGACGATATCGGACCGTTGCACCTCGACATGCCGTGTCATCGCGCCGATGGTCACCCCGCCGGCTTCCTCGGCGATGCCCTTGAGCGAGCCGATCGAGGCCAGATCGACGAGGTCCGACGGCTTCGCCAGCCGCTGTTTCAAGGTCGGGATCAATGTCATCCCGCCGGCGACCAGTTTCGCGTCGTCGTGGGCGGCTAGGAACTTGGCGGCGTCGTCGAGGCTCGCGGCCTTCTGGTAGTCGAATTCGTACATCGGCCTCTCCCTATTCCGCGGCCATGTTCTGCGGGTGAACGGCGCGCCACAGCTTTTCCGGAGTTGCCGGCATTTCGATGTGGCGCACGCCGTAATCCTTCAGTGCATCGACGATCGCATTCGAGATCGCCGCCGGCGCGCCGATCGCCCCGGCTTCGCCGCAGCCTTTGACGCCGAGCGGGTTGTGCGTGCACAGCGTGGCATGTGTCGACAGGGCAAAACTGGGCAGGTCGTCGGCCCGCGGCATCGCATAGTCATTATACGACGCCGTCAGCAACTGCCCGGTGGAATGGTCGTAAACGCAGTTTTCGAGCAGCGCCTGGCCGATGCCTTGGGCCAAACCGCCGTGGACCTGTCCGGCGACGATCATCGGGTTGACTATGCGGCCGAAATCGTCGCTCGCCGTGAACTTGACGATCTCCAGCGTGCCGGTGTCGGGGTCAATTTCGACCTCGGCGACATAGGCGCCCGAGGGGAAAGTGAAGTTCTTTGGGTCGTAGAAGGCGGTTTCGTCGAGCCCCGGCTCCAGCTCGTCGTGCGGGAAATTGTGCGGCACGTAGGCCGTCAGCGCGATTTCGCCGAGCGTCTTCGAGCGGTCGGTGCCGGCGACGCTGAACTGGCCGTCCTTGAACTCGATGTCGGCCTCGGCCGCTTCGAGCAGGTGCGCGGCAATCTTCTTGCCCTTGGCGACGATCTTGTCCATCGCCTTGATGATCGCTGTGCCGCCGACCGCGAGTGAGCGCGAGCCGTAGGTGCCCATGCCATAGGGAATCTTGGCGCTGTCGCCGTGCACGATGTCGATCTGCTCGATCGGCACCCCAAGCCCGTCAGCAACCAACTGTGCAAACGTCGTCTCGTGTCCCTGGCCATGGCTGTGGGAGCCCGTGAGCACGGTGACGCTGCCGGTCGGATGCACGCGCACCGTGGCCGCCTCGAACAGCCCGGCACGCGCGCCGAGCGAACCGACCACGGCCGAAGGCGCGATGCCGCAGGCTTCAATATAAGTGGCGATGCCGATCCCGCGCAGCTTGCCGCTCCGCGCCGCGTCAGCCCGGCGCGCCTCAAACCCGGCGTAATCCGCAGCCTTTGTCGCGAGTTCGAGCGTCGAAAAATAGTCGCCGCTGTCGTATTGCAGCGCGACCGGCGTTTGATACGGGAACGCGTCGGTCGGGATGAAGTTTTTGCGACGCAATTCGGCCGGGTCAAGCCCGAGCTCATCGGCCGCGAGATCGACAATGCGTTCCAGCAGGAACGTCGCCTCCGGCCGTCCTGCGCCGCGATAGGCGTCGACCGGTACGGTATGGGTGAACACCGCCTTGGTCTCGGCGTAGATCACCGGCGTCGTGTAGGTGCCGGCGAGCAGCGTCGCGTAGAGATAGGTCGGGATACAGGTCGCAAACGTCGACAGATAGGCGCCCATATTGGCGATCGTCGAAACCTTGAGCGCGACGAACTTGTTGTCGACGTCGAGCCCAAGCTCGACATGGGTCGCGTGGTCGCGGCCATGCGCATCCGACATGAAGCTTTCGACCCGCTCGGCGGTCCATTTGACTGGCCGTTTCAGCTTGGCCGCCGCCCAGGTAACGATCGCTTCCTCAGCGTAGTGGTAGATTTTCGAGCCGAAACCGCCGCCGACATCGGGCGCGACGACGCGCAGCTTCGCCTCCGGAAGGTGCAGCACGAAGGCGCCCATCAACAGGCGAATAACGTGCGGGTTCTGGCTTGTCGTGTAGAGCGTGTGCTCGCCGGTCGCGCGGTCGAAATCGCCGATCGCCGCGCGCGGCTCCATCGCGTTGGGCACAAGCCGATTATTGGTCAGATCGAGCTTGACGACCCGGGCCGCCTTGGCGAGCGCTTGCTCGACCGCCGCGGGGTCGCCGAGGTGCCAGTCGTAGCAGATGTTGCCCGGCACCTCCGGCCACACCTGCGGCGCACCGGCGCGCAGCGCCCCGGCCGCATTGGCGATCGCGGGCTCGACGGCATAATCGACCTGGATCAGTTCGGCGGCATCGCGCGCCTGCGCCAGGCTGTCGGCGATGACGACCGCGACGGGGTCGCCCACGTGGCGCACGCGGCCCTGCGCCAGCACCGGATGCGGCGGCTCGTACATCGGCGAGCCGTCCTTCGAGTGCACCAGCCAGCCGCACGGCAGGCCGCCGACGCCGTCGGCCTCGATGTCCTTGCCGGTATAGACAGCGACGACGCCTGGCGCTTTCGCGGCCGCCGCGAAGTCGACCCCACGCAGCGCGGCATTGGCGTGCGGGCTCCGCAGGATGTAGGCGTACAGCTGGCGCGGCCGGTTGATGTCGTCGGTATAGGTGCCTTGGCCGGTGAGGAAGCGGTAGTCCTCGCGCCGGCGGACCGGGGTCCCGATCTCGGTCATGGCGGCTACTCCGCCGCCGCCCCATGGGGTTCAACCGGCGCGCCCCTCATGGCGGCGGCTCCGGCTTTGATCGCCAGCACAATGTTGTGGTAGCCGGTGCAGCGGCAGAAATTGCCCTCGAGGTACTCGCGGATTTCGCGGTCGGTCGGGTCGGGGTTGTTCTTTACCAGGTCGAGCGCGCTCATGATCATGCCCGGCGTGCAGAAGCCGCACTGCAGCGCGTGGTTGTCGCGAAACGCTTCCTGCATCGGGTGCAGCGTGTCGCCGTCGGCGACGTCTTCGATGGTCTTGACCGAGCGTCCCTCGGCCTGCAGCGCGAGCAGGGTGCATGACTTCACCGCCTCGCCGTCGACATGCACGACGCAGGCGCCGCATTGGCTGGTGTCGCAGCCGACATGCGTGCCGGTGAGGCCGAGCGTCTCGCGCAGCAGCTGCACCAAGAGGGTGCGGCCTTCGACCGTTGCCGAAACCGGCTTGCCGTTCACGGTGAGACTCACCGTCTTCTGCATGACACCCTCCCTAGCCGCGCGGCAGGACGCGCGTCTCCGGCGCCCCGCTCCGCCTCATCCGGGCGGAGTTTCCTGCGCCGTCGGCGCCGGGTCAAGGCGCCTGCAACGCGGCAAAACGCGTTGTATACAGCCAGTTATGACGCGGGAGCGGCGCCGTCGGACGAGGTCATCACCCCCATGAATCGGTTGAAAAAATCGTCGGCCATCTTGCGCGACGTGGCGTCGATCAGCCGCGAGCCGATCTGCGCCAGCTTGCCGCCCACCTGTGCCTGCACGCCGTAGCGTAAGACCGTCTCGGCGCCGGCGTCGTCGAGCGAGACCTTGGCACTGCCCTTGGCGAAACCGGCGACACCGCCAGTGCCCTCGCCGCTGATCGTATAGCTCGACGGCGGGTCGAGATCGGTCAGCGTGACCTTGCCGGCGAACGTCGCTTTTACCGGACCGACGCGGGCGACGACCTTCGCGGTGAATTCGGTTTCCGAGATCTTGTCGACCGTCTCGCAGCCGGGGATGCAGGTCTTCAGCGTTTCCGGGTCGTTGAGCTTTGCCCACACCTCGGCGCGGGGCGCCGGAATGCGCAGCTCGCCATGCATTTCCATCTGATTTGTTCTTCCTCGATTACATCGTCGACAACTCTGTGGGCGCTTTGTCGCGATTGCAACCGGCTCGGCACCCGTCCACGAGCTGGGCATACGTCTCGCGCAGCGCTATGGCCGCGCACGCTGCGATACGATGATCGCCGCGGCGGCGCTCGGCACCGGCTGCGAGACGCCGTGGTCGGAGGACACGCACCACGGCCTGGTGATCGACGGCCGGCCCACCATCATCAACCCGTTCGGCGCTCGAGCGCCATCTATGGGATCACGGCGATTGCGCTGATCTCGATCAGGTAATCCGGATGGGTCATCTTGACCACCTCCACCATCGTCGAGGCCGGCAGCGGCTCGCGGAAATATTCGTGGCGCACCCGATGGATCGCCTCGAATTGTTCCATGTTGCGGATGTAAACATCGACGCGGCAGATATCGTCCATTGTGCCGCCCGCGGCCTCGACCGCGGCCTTGATGTTCTCACAGACCTGGCGTGTCTGCGTTTCTATGTCGCCGACCCCGGCGATCGACCCGTCGGCGCGGCGCGCGGTCATACCGGAAATGAACACGAGGCGGCCTTGCGCCTCGATCGTCGTCGCGTGCGAGAAAACGCCGCTCGGCTGGCGCAGCCGGTCGGATCGGATTTGCTGCTTCGGCATGGCTACCCTCCCGTGTCGCCGCTCTGTTATACGACGCGGCATCATGACAGCCCCATTTCAATCCCGCTTCGTTGCGCTCGCCCGGCAGAGATCGCCGCTTTGCGTCGGAATCGACCCGTCGCGCGAAAGCCTCGCCGAATGGGGAGTCGCCGACGACGCGGATGGACTTCGCCTGTTCTGCGGCCGGTTGGTGGAGGCGTCGGCGGCGCTGGTCGCGGCCGTCAAGCCGCAGGTCGCGTTTTTCGAACGCTTTGGCCCTGAGGGTCTCGACATCCTGCGCCGCACGGTCGACCGGGCGCGGGAATATGGCACCCTGGTCATCCTCGATGCCAAGCGCGGTGACATCGCCTCGACCGCGACGGCCTATGGCGAGGCTTTTCTTGGCCGCGACAGCGCGTTCGGCGGCGATGCGATGACCGTGAGCGCCTATCTCGGCTTTGGCTCGCTCGATCCGATCCTCGATGTCGCGCGGGCGGCGTCGGCTGGGGTGTTCGTCGTTGTGCGCTCGTCAAATCCCGAGGGGACCGAGGTCCAGAGCGCTCGGCTCGCCGATGGCCGCTCGGTCGCCGAATACGTAGCCGACCGCGTCACCTCCCATAATGCCGGCCACGAGGCGGATGGCCTCGGTCCGATCGGCGCCGTCGTCGGCGCCACCCTGGGCGACGAGACGGCAAGTTTGGTCGCCCGGCTGCCGAACGCGCTGCTGCTGGTGCCCGGCATCGGCGCACAAGGCGCGACGGTCGGCGACGTGCGGGCACATTTCGGTGCGCACTTTCCGCGCGTCATCCCCGCGATCTCGCGCGGTATTTCGCGGGCCGGCCCCGACCTCGCCGCGTTGCGGCGCCGAATAGAGCGCTACGTAGCAGAAATCCGCGACGCGGACTGAGCTGCCGGTCTGCCGTCGCGTTGCTGGCTGCGGCGGCGGTGTGCTAGCGTCGGCCCCAATCGTGCATGGTGCATGCCGAAAAACGGCGGCCAAGGGGGGCGGCGGTGATCTTTCAGACCCGGCTTTGGGCGGCCTTTGCCGCCGTTGTTGCGACGCTCTGCGGTCTTGCCGCGGGACAGCCCGCGAAGGCTGGGCCCACGCTCGATAAAATCAAACAAGCCGGCATGTTCAGTTGCGGCGTGCCGACCGGCATTCCGGGGTTCGCCCAACCCGATTCCCAGGGCGTCTACAGCGGCTTTGATGTCGACATCTGCAAGGCGTTGTCTGCCGCGATCTTTGGCGATCCCGGCAAGGTCAAATACGTTCCGTTGACCGCCCAGCAGCGTTTCACCGCGCTGCAATCTGGCGAAGTCGACATCCTGTCGAACAACACGACCTGGACGCTGACCCGCGATACCGACCTCGGGCTCAATTTCGGTCCGGTCGTGTTCTACGACGGTCAGGGGTTCATGGTGCCGAACAAGCTCAACGTCAAAAGCGCGAAAGAATTGAACGGCGCGACCATTTGCGTCCAGCCGGGAACCACGACCGAACTCAATCTCGCGGACTACTTTCGCGCCAACAAGATGGAATACAAGCCGGTCGTCATCGAAAAGATCGACGAGGTCTATGCCGCGTTCTTTTCCGGCCGCTGCGACGTCATGACCGGAGACGCCACCGGCCTCGCTGCGCAACGCATCGGCCGGGCGAGCAATCCCGACGACTATGTCGTCTTGCCCGAACGCATCTCGAAAGAGCCGCTCGCACCGGTTGTCCGCCACGGCGACGACCAATGGCACGACATTGTCGATTGGATTGTCTTCGCACTGATCCAAGGCGAGGAGAGCGGCATCACCCAAGCCAATGTCGACGAGATGAAAAAGACCGAGGATCCGGCGATCAAACGCATGCTCGGCGTCACTCCGGGAATGGGCAAGGCGCTCGGGCTGGAGGAAAATTGGGCCTACAACGCCATCAAGATGGTGGGCAATTACGGCGAGATTTTCGAGCGCACGTTGGGAATGGGGTCGCCGATGAAATTCGAGCGGGGCATCAATGGGTTATGGACTAAGGGCGGGTTGATGTACGCAATTCCGATCCGCTGAACCGGAAGCGGGGGAGGGGAACGAGCCCATGGCCAGCGACGAGGCCGCACTGACCCTGGCGCCGGCGCGGCCGGCGCCGTGGCGCGACCCGAAGCTGCGCGCGATTGCCTACCAGATCGTCTTTGTCGCGGCGGTTGTCGGAGCCGTTGGGTTCCTCGTCCACAACATGCTGGGCAATATCAGCCGGCAAAACATTGCTACCGGCTTTGGCTTTTTGCGCAAGGAAGCCGCCTTCGGAATCGGCGAGTCGCTGATCCCATATTCGCCGGCGGACACTTACGGCCGCGCCTTTCTGGTCGGTCTCAGCAATACGCTTTACGTCGCGGCGCTCGGGATCGTGCTGGCGACGATACTCGGCACCGTGATGGGGCTGGCGCGGCTGTCGGGCAATTGGCTGGTGGCGAAGCTGGCGCAAATCTACGTCGAGACGTTCCGCAACATCCCGCTGCTGCTGCAGCTGTTCTTCTGGTGGGGATTGCTGAACACGGCGGCTCCAGCGCCGCGCCAAGCATGGCAGGTGCTGCCCGACGTCTTTGTCAGCAATCGCGGCATCGCCTACCCGGTGCCGGTCGCCAGCCCCGCGTACAAATGGATGGCTCTGGCCGTTGTGGTCGCCCTCGCCCTGCTGGTGCCGCTGCGACGGTGGGCGGCGGCGCGGCAAGCCGCGACGGGCCGGCAGTTCCCGCGGGGATGGGCCGGTCTCGGGATCGTTCTCGGCCTGCCGCTTATCGTCTTCGTCGCGTTTGGCGCGCCGTTCGCGCTCAGTGTCCCGAGCCTGCACGGCTTCAATTTCAGCGGCGGCAGCGCGGTATCGCCGGAGTTTGCCGCGTTGCTGCTGGGCCTCGTGATCTATAGCGGTACCTTTATCGCCGAGATCGTACGGGCGGGCATCCTGGCGGTGAGCTGGGGCCAGAGCGAGGCTGCGATGGCGCTCGGTCTCAAGTCCGGCCAGCGCATGCGGCTCGTCGTCCTGCCGCAGGCGTTGCGGGTCATCGTGCCGCCGCTCACCAGCCAGTACCTCAGTCTGACCAAGAACAGCTCACTCGCCGTGGCGATCGGCTTTCCCGATCTGGTGTCGATCGCCAACACGACGATGAACCAGACCGGCCAGGCGATCGAAGGGATCGCCATGATCATGGCGGTGTACTTGTTTATCAGCCTGAGCATCTCGCTGGCGATGAACCTCTATAACCGCGCCGTGGCGCTGGTGGAGCGCTGACTGTGGCGGATATCGCGCAGGACATCCCGGTCGTCAGACAGGCACCCCCGCCGCGATCGACGCGCGCGCTCGGCTGGTTGCGTGTCCACCTGTTCAGCAGCGTCTTCAATTCGATCCTCACGTTGCTCGCGGTCGGGTTGCTCGCGGCCGCGGTGCCCCCGCTCGTTCGCTGGGCACTGATCGACGCGATCTGGAGCGCACCCAACGGACAGGCCTGTCATGCCGGCGGCGCCTGCTGGGCGTTTATCGGCGAGAAGATGCGTTTCATCCTGTTCGGCCGCTATCCGGCCGATCAGGAATGGCGGCCGATCGCGGTGGTGGCGATCTTTATCGCGATGATCGCCGCGGCTTGCGTGCGGCCGCTATGGGGCCGCCGACTGGCGGTCGTCTGGTTTGCCGGGTTGTCGGCTGCATTCTTGCTGATGGCCGGCGGGTTGCCCGGCTTGCGCCCGGTCGAAACGGGGCTGTGGAGCGGGCTGCCGCTGACGTTGATCCTCGCCGTGATCGCCATGCTGTTCGGCTTTCCGCTTGGTGTGTTGCTGGCGCTGGGCCGCCGCTCGCGGCTGCCTGCGGTGCGCGGGATTTGCGTCGGCTATATCGAGCTGGTGCGCGGCGTGCCGCTGATCACGGTACTGTTCATGGCGTCGCTGATGCTGCCGCTGTTTCTGCCGGCCGGCGTGACGATCGACAAGGTGCTGCGCGCTCAGGTCGCCTTTATCCTGTTCGCTGCCGCCTATCTTGCCGAGGTTGTGCGCGGCGGGCTGCAAGCGATCCCCAAAGGGCAGATCGAGGCGGCCGACGCGTTGGGCCTCAGTTATCTCCAGCGCACGCGGCTCATTGTGCTGCCGCAGGCTTTGGCGATGGTGATCCCGCCGTTGGTCAATACCTTTATCGGCATGTTTAAGGACACGTCGCTGGTCCTGATCGTCAGCCTGTTCGATCTGCTGGGCGCGACCGAATTCGCGTTGACCGACTCGAACTGGCAAGGTTTTGCGGTCGAGGCCGACGTGTTTATCGCGGCGATCTACTGGTCCTTCTGTTTTTTCATGTCGCGCTACAGCCAGCTGCTCGAGCGCGAGTTCAACCGCGGAAAGCAGCGATGAGCGATGCGAAGGCGACGCCGGGGCCAACTCAAGGCGCAATGATTGAGCTGCAGGCGGTGCATAAATGGTACGGCGACTTCCATGTCCTGCGCGACATCAACCTGCAGGTGCAAAAGGGCGAGAAGGTCGTGGTGTGCGGCCCGTCGGGATCGGGCAAATCGACGATGATCCGTTGCGTCAACCGGCTTGAGGAGCATCAGCAGGGGCGCATCGTCGTCGCCGGCATCGAACTCAACGCCGACATGAAAAACATCGAGGCGATCCGCCGCGAAGTCGGCATGGTGTTCCAGCAGTTCAACCTGTTCCCGCACCTCACTGTGTTGCAAAACCTCACGCTGGCGCCGATCTGGGTACGCAAGCTGCCAAAAAAGGAGGCCGAGGAAACCGCGCGTTACTACCTCGAACGCGTGCGCATTCCCGACCAGGCGGACAAGTATCCCGGTCAGTTGTCCGGCGGCCAGCAGCAACGGGTCGCGATTGCCCGCTCGCTGTGCATGAAGCCCGAGATCATGCTGTTCGACGAGCCGACGTCGGCGCTCGCCCCCGAGATGATCAAGGAGGTTCTCGACGTGATGATTGGTCTCGCCGAGGACGGCATGACCATGGTGTGTGTCACTCACGAGATGGGGTTCGCCCGCACCGTCGCCGACATGATGGTGTTCATGGATCGCGGCGAGGTCATCGAGCGCGCCCCGCCCAAAGATTTTTTTGCCAATCCAAAAAATGAACGTACAAGAACATTTCTAAGCCAGATTCTCACGCACTAATCAAGATTACCACGCCGCCAAGTATCGGGAACCGCCATCGCCTCGATGTGTTGTCCTACGAGTCGCAAATTGGCTCGGCAACTCTGGAGGTCGAAATGGCAAACGACACCAGAAATCGTAAATTTCATTGGCTCGGGGCAACTGCCGTTGCCGCCATTACACTGGCAGCGGTATCGGTGCCGCTGACGCCGGCGAAAGCCTATATCGGCGTCGACGTGGGGCCGTTCGGCATCG
>JAFAWI010000383.1 GCA_019241915.1 Alphaproteobacteria bacterium | reverse complement strand
AAGCGGGTCTGGAAATCCCACGGGTTGGGGTCGATGCCCTGCCGCGTCGCCAGCATGCCGAACATGATCGGGCGACCGCTGTCGAGCGCGATCTTGCGCAGCTGTTCGAGACACGCCTTCTGCGCCTCGCCGCCCGAGATGTCGGGGCCGATCTGGAAGATGCCGGCGTCGAGCGCGCCCATCGCGCCGACCAGCCGCTCGATCTCGTTCCAGTCGCCGATACGGCTGGCGACCGGCGTCTCGTCGGGGGTCACATGCGTCGTCGCGCGCGAGGTCGAAAAGCCGAGCGCACCGGCCTTCAGCGCCTCGGCCACCGCATGCTCCATCGCCCGCAGATCGTCTTCGCCGGCCGTTTCCTCGAGCCCGCGCTTGGCGCCTATCGCGTACATGCGCAGTGCCGAGTGGCCGATATACATGCCGTAATTGAGCCCCTTCGGCAGGCGCTCGACCGTCGCGAGGTATTCGGGGAAGGTCTCCCAGGTCCAGTCGATACCTGCCATCATCGCTTCGGTCGGAATGTCCTCGACCGCGGTCAGGCAGCGGGCGAACCACTCGCGGTCTTGCGGCTTGCACGGCGCCAGCGCAAACCCGCAATTCCCCATCACCACGCTGGTCACGCCATGCCAGCACGAGCAGCTGCCGAGCGGGTCCCAGTTGACCTGCGCGTCCATATGCGTGTGGCCGTCGATAAAGCCCGGCGCGACGATCATCCCCTCCGCGTCGATCACCTTATCGGCCGGCGCTCGGATGCGGCCGATCTCGACGATCCGCCCGCCCTTGACGCCGATGTCGGCGCGGTAGCGCGGCATCCCCGACCCGTCGATCACCGTGCCGTTCCTGACCAAAAGGTCGAGCGCCATCTCTCCTCGGATGGTTGGCCCAGGATCGGGGCATGCGGGCGGTGCGTCAATTGCGGTTGTGCCCCGTACTTCGCGGATCGATCATGCGCCACGAGGGAGGGCGCATGGCCGATTACAAATTCTGCAAGGTCGAAGACGAAGGGCGCATTCGCATCGTCACGATCAACCGGCCCGAGGTGTTGAATGCCTTGCACAGCGAGGCGCATTGGGAATTCGACGGCATCTGGAACGAGTTCGCGGCCGACCCCGAACTGTGGGTCGGCATCGTCACCGGCGAGGGGCCGCGCGCCTTCTCGGCCGGGAACGACCTCAAGGTGCAGGCCGCCGGCCGCCGCGGGCCGCGCCCGGCAACCGGGTTTGCCGGGCTCAGCCACCGCTTCGATCTCGACAAACCGCTGATCGCCGCGGTCAACGGCGTCGCGATGGGCGGCGGGTTCGAGACCGCGCTCGCCTGCGACATCATCGTCGCGGCCGAAAACGCGGTGTTTGCGCTGCCGGAGCCGCGCGTCGGGCTGATCGCCGGCAGCGGCGTGTACCGTCTGCCGCGGATGATCGGGCAGAAGCAGGCGATGGGGATGATTCTTACCGGCCGCCGCGTCTCCGCCGCCGAGGGCAAGGAACTCGGTTTTGTCAACGAGGTGGTGCCCGAGGGCCAGGCGCTCGCTGCGGCCCGGCGGTGGGCGGCGCAGATCCTCGAATGCTCGCCGATGGCGATCCGTGCCTCGAAGCAGTCGGTCTACCGCAGCCTCGACGAGCCGACGCTGCAACAGGCGATGACGACGACCTATCCGGCGGTGCAGGCCAATCTCGACAGCGAAGACTATATCGAAGGCCCCAAAGCCTTCGCCGAACGCCGCAAGCCCAACTGGAAGAACCGGTAATCATGAGGAAAGCAGCTCTGCGGAGCGGCCTCGTCTTCGCGGTTGTCGTGTTGACAGCCGCGGCGGCCCAGGCGCAAATCAATGCCTTCGACGGTACGTGGAGCGCGCGGATCGTCTGCGCCATCGCGCCCGACGGCGCCGCCGGGTATCAGCTCGATTTCGCCGCCCAGGTGCGCAACGGCGCGGTCGACGGCCGCTACAGCAATCCGCGCGATGGCGCCACCGCGCTGTTGACCGGGCAAATCCAACCCGACGGCAGTGCATTGCTCAAGGTCGACGGCACGACCGGGCGCACGGAATACACGGTCGGGCGCGTGCAGCCCGGCACGCCTTACCACTACACCGCCAATGCGCGGTTTGCGGGCCGCTCCGGCTCCGGCACCCGCAATGAGCTGCGCCGCTGCGATCTGACATTCGGCAGGACCTGATGGGGATGAACACGTTATGATGATGGTTCTCGACAGATTGGAACTGCGTCCGCTTTCGCCTATCGCCGGCGCCGAGGTGATCGGCCTCGACCTGCGCCGGCCGCTCGACGCCGCGACGCGCGAGGCGGTCTACGCCGGGTTCGTGCGCCACCACGTGCTGGCGTTTCGCGACCAGGACCTGAGCAAGGACGAGCAGGTCGCGTTCACCGAGCAGTTCGGCACCTTGGAGCGGCACGTCGCGCGCAACCGAGGGCCGGGCGACCACCCGCTGGTGCATGTCGTCTCCAACCTCGGGCCCGACGGCGAGCCGAGCGGCAAGGTCGCATCGCAGAAATGGCACACCGACAAATCGTTCCGCGAGCTGCCCTCGCTGGCGACGATCCTGCACGCGCGGATCATGCCGCCGCAGGGCGGCGATACCTGCTTCGCCAACATGATCCTCGCCTACGAGGCGCTGGACGCGGCCGACAAGGCCGAGCTCGGCAAGGTCGGCGTGATCCACAGCTGGGAGTTGTCGTGCCGCAAGGCCGGCCGGCAGGCGACCCCGGAGGAGATCGCCGACGCGCCGCCGATGACCCATCCGCTGGTGCGCACGCAGCCCGAGACAGGCCGGAAGAGCCTCTTCATGGGCGAGCACGCCTCGCATCTCGACGACCGCCCGTTCGCGGAAGGCCGCGCCCGGCTTGCCGAACTGGAAGCGCACGCGACGCAGGAGCGCTTTATCTACCGCCACCGCTGGCGGCCGGGCGATGTGCTGATGTGGGACAATCGCTGCCTGCTGCACCGCGCCGACGCCAATTTCGACGCCGCCCTTCACAAGCGCGTGCTGCACCGTACCTGCCTGCGCGGCGCCGCCCCGGCTTAAACCCTTCTCCGAACGAGCGTCCCGGGGGCAAAGAATATCTGCCATGGCTAAATACCGGGCAGATGATCCCCGCTTCTGTGTTAGTCAACGGCACGGTTGAGATCATCTCGCGCGAGACAAAGAAAGCGTAGCGATGGCGACGACTGAGGTTTCGGGCGAAGTCGCGGCGGTGCCGTCGATCCAGCCGGCGGCGTCGATCGAGCGGCGGATCGCGGAAGGCGCTGCATTCTCGATCATCCTCGCGCTCAGCTTCTCGCATCTGCTCAACGACATGATGCAGTCGCTGGTACCGGCGCTCTATCCGATGATCAAGTCGAGCTATTCGCTCAGCTTCGTCCAGGTCGGCGTCATCACGCTGACCATGCAGGTCGTCTCGTCGATGATGCAGCCGCTGGTTGGGCTCGCGGCCGACCACCGGCCGCAGCCTTATTCGCTGGCGGTCGGCATGTGTTCGACGCTGGCCGGATTGCTGCTGCTCGCCGGCGCGACCCATTACCTGACGGTGCTGCTTGCGGTCGCGCTGATGGGCGCGGGCTCGGCGGTGTTTCACCCCGAGGCGTCGCGCGTCGCGCGGCTGGCGTCGGGCGGGCGGCATGGTCTGGCGCAGTCGTTGTTCCAGGTCGGCGGCAATGTCGGCTCGGCCACCGGCCCGATCCTGGCGGCGCTGATCGTCATCCCCAAAGGCCAGGGCTCGGTCGGCTGGTTCTCGTGCGTGGCGCTGCTGGCGATGACGGTGCTGGTCGTTGTCGGCAACTGGTACCGCCGCGAACATCATTTGCCGCGGCGGACCCGTCGGGTCGCGACAGTGCCGCTCAACCTGACCCGCCGGCATATCGTCCTGTCGCTGGCGATCCTGCTGTCTCTGGTGTTCTCGAAGGCCTTTTACCAAGCCAGCCTCAGCACCTATTACACGTTCTACCTGATCGACAAGTTCGGCCTGTCGATGGCGGCGGCGCAGGTCTATCTGTTCATCTTCCTCGCCGCGGTCGCGCTCGGGACGCTGGTCGGCGGGCCGATCGGCGACCGCATCGGGCGCAAGGCGGTGATCTGGGGTTCGATCGTTGGCGCGATCCCGTTCGCGCTGATGCTGCCGTTCGCCAGCCTGTTCTGGACCGCGGTCCTGACCGTGATTATCGGCGCGACGATGGCCTCGGCCTCGTCGGCGATCATCGTCTACGCGCTCGACCTCGTGCCCGGAAAGATCGGCACGATGGCCGGGCTGTTCTTCGGGCTCAGTTTTGGCATGGCCGGGGTCGGCGCGGCGGCGCTCGGCAGCCTCGCCGACGCGACCGGCATCGCCACGGTCTACCGGGTCTGCGCCTACCTGCCGCTGATCGGTCTCCTGACCGTGTTCCTGCCCGATCTCGGCCGCCCCGCCCGCCGCGGCTGAAAGCGGCTCTGCGACCGGCAGCGCCGGGCACAAGCCGCTTCTCGCCGGCCCGCGCCCGCCGTACCATGCGGCAGACGCGCCGCATGGGAGGCTGCCGATGTTTGTGCGCAACGCCTGGTACATCGCCGCGTGGAGCGACGAGGTCGGCGACACGCCGCTTGGCCGCCGCATCCTCAACGAGCCGGTCGTGCTGTTTCGCGACGGCAACGGCCGCGCCGCCGCGCTCGCCGACCGCTGCTGTCACCGTTCGGCCCCGCTGAGCCTCGGCCGCTGCGTCGCCGAGGGCATCGAGTGCGGCTACCACGGCCTCGTCATCGACACGAACGGGCAATGCGTCAGCGTCCCCGGCCAGCGGCTGGTGCCGCCGGGCGCACAGGTGCGCCGCTATCCACTGGTCGAGAAGAACCAGTTCCTGTGGGTGTGGATGGGCGAGCCGGCGCTGGCCGACCCGGCGCTGATTGTCGATTTCCCGTACCACGACGACCGGGCGCGCTGGCCGCACAAGCACACGATGTACCCGATCAGAAGCAACTACATGCTGATGGTCGACAACCTGATGGACCTGACGCATCTCGGCTACCTGCACGCCAAGACGATCGGCGGCAACCCGCTGCAGCATTTCCAGGCCGACATGAAGACCGTGCGCACCCCGAGCGGGGTCAAGTTCACCCGCTGGATGCGCAACTCGCCGCCGCCGCCCAGCTACGTCAAGGCAGCGCGGTTTCAGGGCCCCGTCGACCGGCTGCAGGTGTTCGAATACGTCGCCCCTTCGAGCATTCTGCAATGGACGGGCGCGACCGACGCCGGCTCGGGTATCGAGCCGGACGATTTCCCCTTCCAGTTCCGGCTGTTCCACGGCCTGACCCCGGAGACCGAGACCAGCTGCTTCTATTTCTGGTCGGCCGCCAACGGCTACCGCCAGGACGACCCGGCGACCACCGAGCAGCTGTTCGGCGAGATCGCCTTCGCCTTCCGCGAGGACGCGGCAATGGTCGAGGCGCAGCAGGCACGGCTTGGCGAGCTCGGCGAGGATGGCCTCGTCGACATCAATTCGGACGCAACGCGGATGACGATGCGCCGTCACATCGACCGCATGCTCGCTGCCGAACGGCAGCAGGAAGCGGCGGAATAGGAGATACACGATGACCAACACACTGATTTCCTGCGACGACCACATGGATCTCGGCGTGCTGCCGGCCGATCTGTGGACGACGCGCCTGCCGGCCGAATTGCGCGACCGCGCGCCGCATATCGCCGAGAAGGACGGTCAGGCGGTGTGGATGTGCGACGGCAAGGTGTGGGGCACCTGGGGCGGCAAGAAACCGGCCACCGGCAATGCGCGGCCGGTCAAGCCGCTCTACAACTCGTTCGACCGCGCCGGCATCCACGACCAGAGCGAGCGCCGCCCCGCCGTCGCCGAACTGCGCCTCGCCGACATGGACCGCGACGGCGTGCAGGCCACCGTCATCTACGGCCCGATCTTCCAGATCTCGACCGACGACCCGGTGCTGCGCATCGCCTGCTACCGCGTCTACAACGATTGGCTGATGGAGTTCTGCCAGGCCGCGCCCGACCGGCTGATCGGCGCGCCGATGCTGCCCGAGACGCCCGATGCGGCCTATGACGAGCTGATGCGTCTGCACAACAAGGGCGGCGTGCGTCAGGTTTCGCTGATGATCGCCAACGTCAACCCCAAGCTCGACGACCCGGCCTGGGAGAAACTGTGGAGCGCGCTGGAAGAGACCGGGATCATCCTCGGCTGGCACATCACGGTCTTTGTCGGCAAGCCGGGCGACCGTGTCGCCGGCAAGGCCGCTGCGGTTTTCGAGAACACCAAGTTCTTCATGGGTAATTTCCTCGAGCCCTTTATCGACCTGTTCGCCTGGGGAATCCTCGAGCGCCATCCCAAGCTCAAGCTGGTGATGGCCGAGGCCGGCACCGGTTGGCTGCCGTGGCTCGTCCAGGAACTCGATTACCGCCACTGGCGCTTGTGGGAGGCCAAGGAATTCTGGGCCGACAAGGGCGGCAAGGATCTCGAAACCAAGCCATCCGAGCTGTTCAAACGCCAGATCTACGCGACCTTCCAGGAGGATTACGCGACGATGGCGCTGGTCCCGTTCTTCGGCGAGGACCATTTGCTGTGGGCCTCGGACTATCCGCATCCCGATGGCGTCTGGCCCAATTCCAAGAGCGCGATCGAGCGCCAGATGGCGCAGCTCAGCCCCGAGATGCGCCGCAAGCTGACGCACGACAACGCAGCAAAGCTCTATGGCCTCGCCTAAAACGTAAAGTTCAACGACAGGCGGAAGGACAGCGGTTCGACCGGCTTGAAGTGGATGTCGTAGATCGGCGCGGTCTCGTTCGCCAATTGCGACGGGTAGAAATAGTCGATCTGGTGGGCGTGCGCGTTGAGCAGGTTGAAAGCGTCGAGCCGCAATTGCGCCCAGTCGGTCAGCCTGTAGCCGACCTCCGCGTCGAACAACGCGGTCGGGCGCGAGGTGACGCTGTCGTCCTCGATCAGCGGCCGGCGGCCGAAGAACCGGAAGCGCAGCTCCGCCGACCACGGGTCGAGGTTGACCACGCGGGCGCTGCCCGAGGCGATGATCTTCGCCGCGCCGGGGATGAGCTTGCCGGGATGGCCCGGCTCGGTGTCGCCCGAGCCGTCGTCCTCGTCGGTGTAGCGGGCGCGCGTGAAGGCAAGGTTGCCGTTGAGCGCCAGCCAGTCGACGACGCGGTAGTCGGCGCTGAACTCGACCCCGACACGGCGGCTCGGCCGGCCGGTCGCGGTGCCGGCCTCGTCGCCGTTGAACGTCGCTTCGCTGTCGAGGTCCAGCACGAAAACCGCTGCCGTCGTCTTGAGCCCCGGGATGATTTCGCTGCGCGCGCCGGCCTCGTAACCGGTGGCTTTGGTCAGCAGCGGTCCACGCATCGCCGCTACGACGGTATTGTCGCCGGCCTGCTGGTTCAGCTCGGTTGCGAGCGCATCGACCCGTTCCACCGTGCCGCGGAAATCGTTGCTGTGAAAGCCTTGGCCGACGCTGGCGTAGAATTCGGTAGCGAGCCATGGGCCCATGGTGAGGTTGCCCTTGGGGCTGGTGATCTGGCGCACCAAAGAACCCGTATTCGCGACCAGCGAGCTGGTGTCGGAGCCGTAAAAAATGTCCTCGCGCAGTCCGGTGACGGTACGCACCCAATCGAGCCACCTGGTGCGGTTCTCGACATAGATGCCGACGCTGGCCTCGATGACGTGGTCGTCGCGCACGGTAAACCGCGTGAGCTGGTCGGTCGTCTCGGCGAGCGCGAGCCGGATGTCGTCGGTTCGCGTTTGGAAGCCGACGGTGTTGGTCATTTCGAGACCGAACGGGGTCGCCGGCATCGCGTAGCTGACGTTGCCGCCGTAAATCTTGCGCCGGTCCGACTGGTGAAATTGGTCACCGATCGGCGGCGGGAAGGTGACGAAGTAGTCGAAGTCGTTGAACAGGTTCAGCCGATAGCCGATCCCGTAAACATTGGCCTTGAGCTGCCCGTAATCGGTGGTCGAAACGTATTTGGCGGAGAGACTGTAGCGCGCGGAATCGCCGCCGTCGGTTGGATCGATCGCCTCGAACCGGCTGATCAGCCCAGTGTCGACCGCCCGTTGCGCGATCTGTTTGGTCGCGTGGAACGTATCGGCGGAATAGGCGCCGGTAAACGAGAAGCCGTTGTCGGCGCTGCCCTGGCTGTAGCGCAGGACGACATTTCCCTTGTTGAAGTTGTCGGGGATTTTCCACGGCCCGTCGGCATGGCTGTACTCGGTGGCGACGAGGATGTTGCCGGCGCCCCAGGGCCGCGACATCGCTGCGAGACCGCGATAATCGCCGAGCGTGCCGCCGCTGATTGACAGCAGGTCGCGCGGCAGCACATCGACATAGCTGATCTGCACCGCGCCTGCGGTGTCAAAATCGCCGAGCGCGGCGAAATATGGCCCCTTCGAGTAGTGCAGGTCCCCGATCAGCTCGGGGATCACGAAATTGAGGTCGGAGTATCCTTGCCCATGCGCATGGGTCCGCATGTTGACCGGCATGTCGTCCAGCGAAATCGCGATGTCGGTGCCGTGGTCGAGGTCGAAACCGCGCAGGAAGTACTGATTGGCCTTACCCTCGCCGCTGTGCTGGGTGATGATGAGGCCCGGCATCGATTCGAGAATTTCGCCGACGCGGTAGCGCGGTTGCTGCTCGATCTGCGCTTGGCTGACATCGCCCTCGGTCGCGGTGTCGGCGCTCCCCAGCGTCGCCGCTGCGGGGGCGGTGACGGTAATGGGGGGCATGACCATCATCGCCGCCGGCGATGCCGTCTGCGCCGCCGCGTTGCCGCTGACAAAGACGATGCCCGCAACGCAGGAAGCGGCACAACGGAACCGGGGGACTGTTCGCACGGGGCATGAGCGTATGAAGTTATCCTGTAATCATCATACGAACGCGGGGGTTTCGAATGCAACGAGTCACAATCTCGATCGATGACGCGCTGCTGGCGGCGCTCGACAACATCGTTGCCGCACGCGGCTACCAGAACCGGTCCGAGGCGATCCGCGACCTGACGCGCGCCGGCATGACCGACCTGGATCGAGAAGCGTCGCCGGCGCGCGAAGGGGTCGCGGCGCTGATCTATGTCTACGACCATGGGGAGCGCGAGCTCGCCAAGCGGCTCACCCGCTCGTTTCATGACCATCACGACCTCTCGCTGGCGACGATGCACGTCCATCTCGATCATGAAAGCTGCATGGAGATCGCGGTGCTGCGCGGCGCGATGAGCGACATCGGGCACTTTGCCGGGCACGTCATCTCGGAACGCCGGGTTCGCCATGGGCGGCTCGTTGCCATCCCGGTCGAGGTGATGAGCGAGAGTCACGCGCATGGCGGCGAGCGCCGCGGTCACCTGCACACGCATGTCCGGGAAGCCGGCTGAACGTGGCCTTGCTTGCCGACGCCGGGGCTGCGCGGCATGCTCACGTCGCAGCCGTTTGGGGGACAGCCAATGAAGACCAGCACCGACCGCATCCTCACGACCCATGTCGGCAGCCTGCCGCGGACGCCGGCGCTGCGCGAGCTGCTGGTCAAGAAGGACAAAGGCGAGCCATACGACAAGGCCGAGCTGGCGCGGCTGACCCGGGAGGCGGTCGCCGAGATCGTGCGGCGCCAAGTCGATGCCGGGGTCGATATCGTCGACGACGGCGAGATGTCAAAGCCCGGCTACTCGACCTATATCGCCGACCGGCTTTCCGGTTTTGCCGGACATGTCCCCGCGCTGCCGCGGCTCGACACCGGGCCCTATCCGCATTTCAACGCGGCCTATGCCCGGATGACGGGCGAGAATGTTGCCCGCCGCGCCGTCTGCGTCGGGCCTATCGCGTGGCACGACCGCCAGCCGCTCGCCGACGATATCGCCAACCTCAAAGCCGCGACGGCCGGCGCCCCGGTGGCGGACGTGTTTATGACCGCAGCCTCGCCCGGCCTCGTGCCGGTGTTCCAGACCAACGAGTACTATCCCTCGCACGAGGCCTATGTCGAAGCCGTCGCGGCCTGCATGCAGGAGGAATACGAGGCGATTACCGGCGCCGGCTTTGTGCTGCAGCTCGATTGTCCGGACCTGGCGATGGCCCGCCACACCTCCTTCCAGCAGCTCAACGAGGACGATTTCCTGAAGCGCGCCGCGTTTCATGTCGAGGTGCTCAACCATGCGCTGCGCAATGTGCCGGCCGACATGTGCCGCATCCACATCTGCTGGGGCAATTACGAAGGGCCGCACGACCACGACATCGATTTTCGGAAGGTCGCGCCGATCCTGGTCAAGGCCAAGCCGCAGGCGCTGGTGGTCGAGGCCGCCAATCCGCGCCACGCGCACGAATGGGCGGTGTGGCGTGACGAGGTGAAACTGCCCGACGACAAAATCCTGATCCCC
>JAFAWI010000197.1 GCA_019241915.1 Alphaproteobacteria bacterium | reverse complement strand
GGCACGACATAGACGCCCTCCGATGCCCAGCCGCCCGATGTGGCGATCGTCATCGACGTGCCGCCGTACCATTGCGACAGGCTGTTGCCGCGCAGCTTGTTGACAAAGCCGGCGAATGCCCCGGAAACCTGGCCGGCATTGGCCGTCCCCGCGATGTCGCCAAAGCTCGGCTGGGCGCAGGCGAGGCCCGTGGTAAAGCCATAACCGTTGGCCCATTGATGCGCCGGACACGGCGTGCCGGGAATGTACTGGGCACGGCAAGCAGGCGCGACCGCCGCGACCAGCAGCAGCAGGTATCCGGCGAATTTCAAAGACCGCGTTGTCATATGATGACCCACGAGTTGCTGCCGAGATAGACGACGCGGAGCGCCGCGTAGAGGACCGAGATGGCGATCGAAGCCTGACCGTCGATCGTCTGGCTGGCCGCGGCGGCCACCGTCATCGTGAACCCGCCGGTCGCCGCCAGGTACTTGAAGGCGTGCTGTTCGCCGAGCCGCGGGCTCGACGGCAAGGTGAAGGTCGTCGCCGCCGGCGTCGTCGGCTGCCAGGCGATGACGTCGTCGGTGGCGGCGACGCTTTGGCTGCCGGTCGCCGTGACGATGCGGACCGCCAGCCGGGGCCGGAGCAGCCAGCCTCCGGTGGTGACACCGTCCTGCGCCTGGAGGCTCCAGTCATCGGTATTCAACACCAACTCGCCGGACGGCCCCGTATAGGCGGCGACCTGCGCGGTCGTGCCTCGCGCCCATTGGACCTGGGTGTGCGACACAAGCGTCTCCGTTCGGGCGGGATGCCCGTTGCTTTGGCCGTTGGCGGCCGCGAAATCTGCGCTAGTTCAGCAGCCCGAGGATGATGTCGTAGCCGGCGGCCGCAGCAACCGGGGCAAGATCGGCGAGCGCGACAACCCCGGTCGCGACCAGACCCCAATCCTGCGCCACGCCGCTCGCCAATGCGGCAATCACATCGAGCGACTGGCCGCCGGTTCCGAGCAGCGTATAGCTGTGCGCCGCCGTCGCGGCGAGGCTCTGCAAGGCCTGACCGAACGTGTTGAACGCCGGGAGCTTTACGTAGACCGTCGTGCCGACAAAGCTCGCCGGATAGAAGTAGCGGAACAGCGACGGGTCGTTCGGCCCGAACCGGGCGAACGCCGCGCCGCTCGCATGCGTGCCGATGGCCGTTCCGTACGCGCCGCGCCGCAGGTAGGTCAGGCTGTACTTGTAGGTGGCGGTCAGCGCCGCGGTTTCGTACGACAGCAGCTCGCCGTCGCAATAACATAACGTGACGTAAGCGTCGGCGTCTGCTTGCGTTCCCGAGAGCAGCGGTCCGCGCGATTGGCTGAGGTCGACGGCCAGCGTATGGGCCGTGTCGGGATCGGCTGCGGCGGGCAGCGTCGCGGTCAGCACGCCTTGACGGCCGCCGCGATAAATGGTCCCGGCGAGGCCGTAGGTGTTGCCGTCGGTGGAAATCCATACCTGGCAGCCGCCCCAATCGGCCCCGCCGCTGGCGATGATCCACACTTCGGTCGCGCCGCCCGTCAGACCGGCGGACGGCTCGAAGATGATCGGGGGGTTGGTGTTGCCCGGCGCAACGAACGGGTTAAGCGGCGCACCGGCCGAGGCTTGCTTGGCGTGCAGCACCGCCGTGCCAACGCCGATCGGGACGATCGTTCCGGTCATGGCGTGACGCCCGGGATTTCCTCGGCGGTGATCGTCAGCCCGCCGTTGTCGTCCTCCTCGATCTGCGTAATCCGCACCGGCGCCGCAACGAGCCCCAGCGTCGCGTCGGTGATCAGCACGATGTCCATCGGCTCCAGCAGCGCGTACCGCCAGCCGAGCTTGAATTTGTACGTGTTACGCAGATACAGCCGGCGCTGCAGCATCAGCTGGGCGGAGATCGTCGCGCTCGTCGGGTTGGTGAAACCGTGCGCCTGCACCGAAGGCTCGCTGCGCAGACCGTATTGGTCGATGGCCCCTTGATCGAAGGCGGCGATGATCTGTGGGTTGTAGCTGTTGACCGCGTCCATGTACTCGATCGACAGCCAGTTGGTCGCTTGCGCCGGGTCTGCCCGCGTCAGCAGCACAGGGTCGCTCGCCCCCGCCCCGTCGGACCACGGCAGGAAATCGTCGTCGCCGAGATTGTATTGCCAGGTGAGGTGGGGCGCCCAACTGGCGCCGTTGGCCGCGAGCGCCTGATCGCCGTACGGAATGATCTTCAGCAGGGTCCCCGACCAGACCACAGCCGATACCGTGAGCTGTGCGATCTCCTCGATCCACCGCGCCGTCGGCTGCTGCTTGTCGAGCAGCAGCGACATTGCCAGCTGCGCCGCCTGGCAGTAGGCGCCCCAGTCCGCCAGGGCGCCGGCGGTATCGAGATTCGAGGCCGGAAAACCCGCACCGTAACGCAGGTTGGTCAGCATATCGGCGACGATCAGGTCGGGCCGTGCGTCGTTCGGAAATGACGTGCCGCCGCTGCCGCTCTCGAATCCGGTGATCTCGAACGAGATGTCGGGAATGGCCGACGACGAACCGAGGTTGAGCGGCGTGCCGGTCACATAGCACGTGCCGGAATAGCCGATCACCGGCTGGTTGGCGTCCGAGCTCGCGAAGATCGGGTCGGCCGCCTGTCCGTCGCTGCCCGGGTAGCCGTTGAGCCCGGCATTGCCGAGGCCGTAGGCAATGCCGCCATTCGCCCAGATGCGGTTGTTGCCGGCGCTGCCATAGCTCGACCCGGTGAACGACACCGGTCCCTGGCAGATGCCGAACGCGACATCGACCGAATACTGCTGGTTGGCGCCCTTCTTGCCGCTGCTGCCGCCAAGCCCCTTGCCGCCGGGACTGCCGCCGCCGCTGCTGCTCGCTCCCTGGAAGTTCCAGTACTCGAGCAGGTTCACGGCCACGCGGTGCGTGCCGTAGCAGACAAAAATCGGGCTGCCGGCCTGGCTGGTGTTGTACCGCAGCGAGCCCAGCGTCGGGTTGCTGAACGCGTTGACCAACGGGCTCGGGCCGCCGCCTTTGCCGCCGGGCGCCGTGTCAAGCATCGACCACCCCGAAAAACCTCACCGGCCGGCCGGCGAGCGGGTGCAAGGTCGCATCCCCCCACACGACGCCGCGTTGCCAATAGGCATGGATCAGCCGCGGCCAGGCGATGACGATCGCGCCGTGCGAGAAGGTTCGGCCGAACCGGAACACCGCGACATCGCCCGACGCCGGGGGACCGGCGATTTCGCCCGCATGGGGCAGCAGCTTTTCGAGATAGCGCTCGGCGTCGCGGTGCAGGTGCCAGTCCGGCGGGTAATACCCGGGATCGACAAACGGCACGAGGCCGCAGCGGTGATACACCTCGGCGAGCAGCATCGCGCAATCGACCCCGCCGCCCTTCACCCGGCCCTGATGGTGAAACGGCGTGCCGAGCCAGCTCTCGGCCTCGCTGACCACAGCCGCCCGCAGCTCTGCCCTCATACCGCCAGCTCCGGCGGCGGGATGTAAGGAAACCCGCCGAAATGGCTGAGATTGTTGAACGTGCTCTGACAGGTCGCGACGGTGTGGTCGCAGCCCGGCAGCAGCGCGAAGGCGTCGCCCACGCTCACCGGTTCGAGCCAAGCCTTCAGCAGATGGACGTTGCCGCCGGCCAGCTGCGCGATCGTTCGGCTCTGCCCGGCATTGGCGCCGCCCGTCGCGATGATCGTGCCCTGGTCGTAGAGCGTCGCCGGGGTCGGGCTCAGCCCGGTGGCGATCGACGCCTGGGTCGATCCCGGACCGGCCGCGACGCTCGCCGCGAGGCTGGCGCGGTTGAAGGCGCACATCGCATCGCCGAACACATGCGTGCAAGCCGCCTGATAAAGCCGACGCGGCATCTGCTGCTGGGCCAGCAGGTTGAGCAGCGACTTGACCTTGATGTCGATCTTGCTGCGGCCGACATCGGCCTCGGCGACCCGTCCGTAAAACCACACGATCGCGCCGAGCGTCG
>JAFAWI010000172.1 GCA_019241915.1 Alphaproteobacteria bacterium | reverse complement strand
GACGACCGCCATCCCGCCATGCGCCAGCGTCATCCCCCAGGCGGCGCGCGGCAGCCGCAGCGCGCGCCGGAAACTGTCGCCGAGCGGCGCCGCGAACAGCCGGATGCGCTCGGCCCATTCCACCACTGTCGCGACCACCAGCCACGCCGCGAGCGCGAGGCCGCAGGCGGCGCCGACCGACGAGAACCCGGCAACGATCATCGTCAGCACCGCGGCGGCGGCGGCGATCGCAAAGCCGAGCTTGAGCCGCTGCAAGGCCGCCCACAGATCGCCGCGCTTCCACGACAGCATCGGCCCGACCGCCATCGCGATCAGCAGCGGGATCATGATCGGCACAAAGGTCATGTTGAAGAAAGGCGGGCCGACCGAGACCTTCTCCTTTGACACGACGTCGAGGAACAGCGGGTAGAGCGTGCCGAGCAGCACCGTGGCGCAGGCGGTGGTCAGCAGCAGGTTGTTGAGCAGCAAGCCGCCTTCGCGCGAGATCGGCGCGAACAGGCCGCCGCCCTGCAGGCTCGGCGCGCGGATCGCGAACATCAGCAGCGCGCCGCCGGTGGCGATGCCGAGCAGCAGCAGGATAAAGACGCCGCGCCGAGGGTCGCTGGCGAACGCATGCACCGAGGTCAAGACGCCCGAGCGCACCAGGAACGTGCCGATCAGCGACAGCGAAAAGGTGAGGATCGCCAGCAGGATCGTCCACGCCTTCAAGGTGTCGCGCTTTTCGACGACGATCGCCGAATGCAACAGCGCGGTACCGATGATCCACGGCATGAACGAGGCGTTTTCGACCGGGTCCCAGTACCACCAGCCGCCCCAGCCGAGCGTGTAGTACGACCACCAGCTGCCCATCGCGATGCCGATCGTCAGCATCAGCCAGGCGGCGAGCGTCCACGGCCGCACCCAGCGCGCCCAGGCCGGGTCGACCCGGCCTTCGATCAGCGCCGCCATCGCAAAGCAGAACGAGATCGAGAACCCGACATAGCCGGCATAAAGGCAGGGCGGGTGAAACGCGAGACCGCGGTCTTCGAGAATCGGGTTGAGCCCGTTGCCGTCCGCCGGCGCCGGGAAGAGGCGCAGAAACGGGTTCGAGGTGAACAGGATGAACAACAGGAAGCCGACGCCGATCATCGCCTGCACCGACAAGACGCGCGCGCGCAGCGCCGGCGGCAGGTTGCTGCCGAACACCGCGACCGCGGCGCCGAACAGCCCGAGCATGAACACCCACAGGATCATCGACCCCTCGTGGTTGCTCCACACGCCGGTGATCTTGTAGAGCAGCGGCTTCATGCTCGACGAATTGGAGGCGACGTTGAGCATCGAAAAATCCGACGTCGCATAGGCGTGCATCAGCGCCAGAAATGCGGTCGCGATAAACGCGAACTGCGCCAGCGCCGCCGGCCGCGCCAGCGCGATCAGCGCGCCGTCGTTCTTCGCCGCGCCATAAAGCGGCACCACCGCCTGCACCGCGGCGACGCACAGCGCGAGCACCAAGGCAAAGTGCCCGATCTCGTCAAACATCCGGCGTTTCCCGCGAACCGATCAGCCGCCGCCATTATCGCAGAGACGGCGGACGCAGCAAATGGATGGGTGTCGCAGCGGCAGCCCGCACTCGCCGGTGGAGAGGGAATGCTTGACTTCGTGTTCACTTTATGTTCTGATGACCGATCATTTCCAACATCGTCCGATCAATGCTGCAGACCATGCACCAGCTGTACCCGCGTGGCGCCGCGAACAGGGGGATTTGTGTCGACGCGGAAGGCGCGATGCTGGGCCCGATGATGTTGGTGAGCCGCACCGGTCGTAGCTTTCGTGCCATCGACCGCGACAAGGCCTTCATGTTGCAGAAGTGCCTGCCGCACTTTGATCGAGATCGGGATTGGCTGTTTCACCAATGCCAGCGCATCGCGACGGCGTTGGATAGAGGCGAGATCGCTCTCGCGCAAATTTTCGGGCTGCGTATCCCGGTCGGCGAGCTGGACGATCCAGAACTGAAGCGGATCGCCGCGGCTCGCGTGGCCAAAGCCGGCTTCAATCCAGCCGAGCCGCGCGTGCCGGCGGGGAGCGGCCGCGAAAGCGGCGAGTGGACAAGCGACGGTGGTTCCTCGGCTGGATCGGCAGCGCCCGATGCAGAGACAGGAACAATTTCGCCTGCGCACGGATCGAGCGACGGCGATACATCGCCGGACGGTGCGGCGGTCACGGGTCCGGCGGATCACCCTGTCTCGGACCAACGAGCACACCCAAAGGCGCGCGATACGACATCGCCCGGCGGTGCCGCTGGCGGTGACAGAGCGCCAGAGCCTACGTCCAACGATAAGCCGCCGATCGCGTGGGAGATGAGGCCTTTAGACACTGCGGCCTCGTCCAATGTCGCGCCTGCCAATCCGTCGGCAGCCCCCAATAGTGTGACTGCCGCCCCCCAATCCGTCGGTTCCGTTGGCCTATCCGCGCCTACCGCGGCCGCTTTGTTTGGCGACGCGTCGCCGTGGACGCTTGGTGATTTGGCGCCGGCGACTGAAGCGGCATTGAAGCTGCTATTGGCGCGGGCAAGCGGCGCCGCGGCCGTGTTCGGCATCTTATTCATCCCGAGCAACCGCGGCATGATCGTCTCCGGCGATGTCGATGGCGCCGCCGGTTTATCGTACCGTTACGACCGCGACACGGGCATCCTCCAGCTACGGCGAGCCATCGGTTCCCTCGGTCCCGTCACGGTCCTCGAAACCCACCTCGGCACCGACGACCGTTTTCGCGACATCCACGGCAACATCATCGGTCGATACCTATCGAGCAGCGGGATCATCATCGATGTCGGGGCACTGCCAAACCGCCAAACGGCCTCAAATACCGAAGACGACCAACCAAAGCTTTGCCCCGATCCGAGCGCGGAAAGCACCGCTGGCCGGTCAGAACGCTCGCTTGCCTACCAGGAGCAGATCAGCGGCTTGCCGCGCGGGTTGGAAGTCGTGCTCAACGGCACTCGCTTCGACGGCTGCCGCGAAATAGATGGGACGATGCTTGAGGCCAAGGGCCCCGGCTTCCAGGACTTCATGATTCCCGATGTCACTTGGCCAGAATGGTATCGCGCCGTGGCTGAAATGCGATATCAAATGCAAAGACAGTTGGACGCAACCCAGAGCACCGGAAGAATCGTCGAGTGGCATTTCGCTGAGCGGCGCGTTGCCGATTTCTTTCGATCATATGTCAGGTCTAACAATATGCGTCGTATCGTCGTGATGTACACACCGCCGAGCCAATAATGGCGGGCGAAGTCAACCACATTCAAGCCTACTGGCGACCCAGGGCAGAAAGCGCAAAAAATTGCGCCATTAGACTAATATCAATGCTAGACGGCCTTGCTGAAGCGCATTTTGCTTTCGCGCACTGGAACAGGCAGGCGTGCTCTCGCGCTGCCGCAAATTTGCAAGCCTGGCGCATGCCGCCCAATATCGGTGAGTTAACAACCGTGTTTGAGGACGGACGGCAATTTAAGGATGTACCGCGCATTCCATGGCCTGAGCTGGGGTATTGGATCTCGGCATGGAACGGACTCGATCCACCCTACGGCACATCCCTCATGGTTTGCGCAGGCGGCTACACAGATTCACGACCTTTCCCGAATACCGTTGACCTAAAGGTCAATCGGGCGGGGCCGGACAATAAGGATTTGACCAACGGGGGCGTGTTGAAATCCGCGTTGCTGGCCGTAGCGACTGCCTGGGACCCTGATTACGCCGTGGTTGTTCCATGGGATTATTGGTCGCGCTCGTTTGGTGACCGGGGCTATCCGAACCTGCGCAGCGGCTGGATGACGTATCTGGCGCCGAAATACGCGAACCAGATCAAGCCGCCGCCCGCCGCCATCGTCGAGCCGGTTCCGGGCGATGGTATGTTATTGCTCGCGACGGAAGAACAATTCAGCATGGATAGTCCGGCGCATCTTGCTGTCGCGGACGCCATCCAGAAGGCACTTGATCCGTTACAGGACATGGTACCACCTGGACGCGATGACCAACCTCGCGCGCGGTAGTGCAGCCCTCAGAATGAAATGAAATCTGCCAGCGCCGGGACAACCTGCCGCGAAGCCGGTGAGGTCACTTTGCCGCCACGGTCTCCTTGGCGCGGCGGGCGGGGGTGGCGGCGGGTGGGCGGTTGCCTTTGGCGAGCACGGTTTCGAGCGCGGTGCGGATTTCGCCGAGGCGCTCGGGCTGCTCGACCTTATGGCCGAACAGGTTCTTGACATAGAACACGTCGACGACCTTCTCGCCATAGGTCGAGATTTTCGCGCTCGACACCTGGAGCTTGAGCCCGGTCAGTTCGCGGGTGACCTCGTGCAGGAGGCCCGGGCGGTCGCGGCCGTTCACCTCGATCACCGTGTGCGACAGGCTCGCCTGGTTGTCGATCACGACGCGCGGCGGCACGGTAAAGACGCTGGTACGGCTCTGGATCGCCGGCGGGCGGGCGAACTCGCGGTGC
>JAFAWI010000716.1 GCA_019241915.1 Alphaproteobacteria bacterium | reverse complement strand
GCCAATGATAAGAAAGGGTCACCGGCCAGCGTCCCCGTAGCTCAGCCGGATAGAGCATCAGTTTCCTAAACTGAGGGTCACAGGTTCGAGTCCTGTCGGGGACGCCAATCTTGCGGTACTTGGGAATCCCTGTGCCGGCATGCTTTGAGCGCGTGTCGGTGCGCACAACCCATCCTCGTGCGTGCGCGGTGCTGCGCCAACCGGCCGACCGACGAGACGCTTCTCGCGCTGATCGAGCCACAGGGCCCGGCAGTCGTTCGAGCGCATGCTGCCGGGGGTTGGCGGCCGGCATGTCTCTTGCGCGAGCGGTCGTTGATGTCCATCGTCAGGCTCGGGCATCATTGATATAAGTCAGCATTTATGACCAGTCTCGACCGGCTCGCGGCGCGGGCCGGCGGCAACGAGCGGATGGGATGGGCAAGCCTACCGGTTTTCTCGAGGTCGAGCGCGAGGACCGCCACTACGACAAGGTGGCGGAGCGCGTGCGCACGTGGCGGGAGTTTCTGCACCCGCTGCCCGAGCCGGCGTTGCGCGCGCAGGCCTCGCGCTGCATGGATTGCGGCATCCCGTTCTGCCACGAGGGGTGCCCGGTCAACAACCAGATCCCGGACTGGAACAACCTGGTCTACCGCGACCAGTGGCGCGCCGCGCTGACCAACCTGCATTCGACCAACAATTTCCCCGAATTCACCGGCCGCGTCTGCCCGGCGCCGTGCGAGGCGGCGTGCACGCTCAACATCGACGACAACCCGGTGACGATCAAAACCATCGAATGCGCGATCGTCGACCGCGGCTGGCAGGAAGGCTGGATCGTGCCGCTGGTCCCAGCGCGCAAGAGCGGCAAGAAGGTCGCGGTGGTCGGCTCGGGGCCGTCCGGGATGGCTTGCGCCCAGCAGCTGGCGCGCGCCGGGCACGCGGTGACGTTGTTCGAGAAGAACGACCGGATCGGCGGGCTGCTGCGTTACGGCATCCCCGACTTCAAGATGGAAAAGCAGCTGATCGACCGCCGCATGGACCAGATGGCGGCCGAGGGGGTCGAGTTTCGCCCGTCGACCGAAATTGGGGTCACGCTGCCGATGCAAAAGCTGCTCGACGATTTCGATGCGGTGGCGATGACCGGCGGCGCCGAATGGTCGCGCGACCTCGAGGTGCCGGGACGGGAGCTGCACGGTATCCATTTCGCGATGGATTTTCTGCCGCAGCAGAACAAGCGCAACGCCGGCGACGACGAACCAAGGGCCGCGCCGGGCGGCACGATCACCGCCGCCGGCAAGCATGTCGTGGTGATCGGCGGTGGCGATACCGGCTCCGACTGCATCGGCACCTCGACACGGCAGGGCGCCGCGTCGATAACCCAGCTCGAAATCCTGCCCAAGCCGCCGGAGCGCGAGGACAAGGCGCTCGTCTGGCCCGACTGGCCGGTCAAGCTGCGCACGTCGTCGTCGCAGGAGGAGGGGTGCGAGCGTGACTGGGCGGTGCTGACCAAACGCGCCGTCGGCGCCAACGGGCATGTCGCGGCGCTCGAATGCGTGCGGGTCGATTGGACCCAGCAGGACGGGCGCTGGGTCATGCAGGAGGTACCGGACAGCACCTTCGAGCTCAAGGCCGACCTCGTGCTGTTGGCGATGGGTTTTCTTGGGCCGCGCCGGCCTGGCATGGTCGAGCAGTCCGGTGTGGCGCTCGACCCGCGCGGCAATGTCCAGGCCAACACGCTCGACTACAAGACCTCGGTGCAAAAGGTGTTTGCCGCAGGCGATATGCGGCGCGGGCAGTCGCTCGTCGTCTGGGCGATCCGCGAAGGCCGGCAATGCGCCCGCGCGATCGACGAATTCCTAATGGGCAAGACGACCCTGCCGCGCTGATTTGCTCAAGCCCGGCGGCCCGTCACATATCCGGCTGCGGCATAGTCCAGGATGTCGCGATCCCGTGTCAGCAACGTCGCGCCAATAACCCGCGCCGTGGCGACGATAATCCGGTCGGCTGGATCGGAGTGAAATCTCCCAGGTAGATAGCAGCTCTCGACGGCGATGGTGGGGCTCAGAGGTTCGACAATCGGCCCCGGATCGGCAAGCGACTCCGCCATCCAAGTGTCCGTTGGTTTACCTAAATCCAGCCGGCCCCGTGCGGTCAGCAACGCGATCTCCCAAAGTGAGATTGCCGAAAGTCGCAAACGGGAACTGACCACAGCCTCATCGATCAGCTCACGAACAGGGGCTTTGAGTATTCGCTCCCCGCCCATCATCCACACCCAGACGTGGGTATCGAGGAGGAGGACAGAACTTTCAGCTCTCTTTGCCATCAGGGATGATGTTCTGGGCGTCACCGCTCCATTCCAGATCATCGATGGGACCAACGATATCCCCGACTATTCGCGTCGAGGCCGCCATCCGGCCAAACAGCGTAAATGGCTTTTCGTCGACAGGTAGGAGCTTGGCGACCGGCTTGCCCCGCTTGGTGATCACGAGCGGCGCGCGACTTGCCGCGACCTCGTCCAGGAGCCGAAGGCATTTTGCCTTAAACTCGCCTGCGGCAATCATTTTATCCATGGTCATAAGCCCATAGTCTTACCGCTTTTATACCAGCTAAGCCTCGACGCGTCAAACGATGCCCGCCGTCACCGTGCCGATGCCGGCGAAGCTGGCTTCGAGGCGGTCACCGGCGGCGAGCGGGAACTGGCGGGTGAACGAGCCGCTCATGATGTAGTCACCGGCCTTCACGCGCTCGCCGAACTGCGCCAGCTTGCCGGCGAGCCAGACGACTGAATTGTACGGGTGGCCGAGAACGGCGCTGCCGTCCGCGGCGGCGACCTCGCTGCCGTTGATCCGCACCCGCACCGTCACCTTGTCGAGCGCGGGGAGCGCGGCGCGCTCGACCGGCGGGCCGAGCACAAAGCTGTGCTGCTGCGCGTTGTCGGCGAGCGCAAGCGCGAGCTGGCTGGTCAGGTCGCCGCGCGTCTCGATGACCTCGAAGGCCGGATGCACCCGCGCCACCGCGTGCGCCACGTCGTCGGGTGTCGCGCCGGGGGCCACATCGCTTGCCATGACGATGCACAGCTCGTTTTCAAAACCGGGCGCGATCAGCTCGGCATGGTGAAACGCATGGCCGGAGGCGAGCCGGCCGCCGTCGAGCAGGCAGCCGAACACCGGCTCGTGCACCTTGAACTGCTGCTGGATCGCGGTGGCGGTGAGCCCGACCTTCCAGCCGACTCGCTGCGCGCCGCTTTGCCGGACCAACGCCAGCTGGATGCGGTAGGCGTCGTCGAGCGACAGCCGGTCGTACCAGGCGCGCGGAAAATACTCCCCGCGGGCCCGCGCCGCGATGAATTCGTCGACCGTTGCCGCAAGTTGTGCCTCATCCATCAATACACCCCCGGGATCAGTCGCGCGGTGTGGCGGCTATAGCTGTCGTAGTCGGTGGGAAAGGTCTGCCGCATCCGCTCTTCCTCGACCCGCAGCTTGATGACGAACCCGATGAGGATCAACGCGATCGCGACAAAGCCGTAAGGCGCACCGGTCGCTAGAGCGCTGCCAAGCAGCGCCAGCAGCAGCCCGCTGTAGATCGGATGCCGGACGAAACGGTAGGGGCCGTCGGTGATCAGCGTATGGTCCTGCTTGACGGTGACGATACCGCTCCAGTTGCGGCCGAGATGCCAGCGCGCCCATAGGGAAAACGCCAGCCCCGCGGCCACCAACACCGTGCCGAGCGCAGGCCCCTCAGGTCCCCACAGCAGCCGCCGGGTCAGCGCCACAGGCAGCCAGCCCGGCCACGCCAGCATCACCGCACCGAGCGTTACCGGAGCGCGGTTGTAGAAGCCCGTCCGCCAATCTTCGCGCTCGCGGGTGCGTTTCACGTTGAACGACGCGCCGATCCAGATCGCCAGCCAGGCGATCCAGAAGGCCGGGATCAGCCAGCGTGAGGCTGAGGCGAGGCTGTTCATGCCTCCTATATGAGCTTGCCGACCCCCTCGATCACGGTGTCCCAGTCGTCGATTTCGCGGTCCTGCGGGTGGACCATGACATGCTGCACGCCGGCCGCTGCGTAGGCGGCGACGCGTTCCTTCATCATCCCGACATCCTTGCCGTCCCAATGCGAGCGTACCGAGATCGTGAATGACGGTTCCGGCCGGTCGCGACGCAGGCGCTTGACAACCTCGCCGGCCTGCTCGGGGGTCACCTGGCTGCCGTGCCAGCCGTCGCCGATGCGAACCGTGCGCTTGTGCGCTGCCTCCGAGCGGCTGCCGTGCCACATCGGGATCGGCGAGATCGGCTGCGGCAGCATCGTCATGTCCTTGATCTCGGAGGCAATGTACTTGGTGTCGAAGCTCACCGGGTCCTGCGACCACACCGCCTTCATCATCGCAATGCCTTCGTCCATGCGGCGGCCGCGCTCATGGAACGGCACGCCGAGCGCGGCGAATTCCGGCTCAAGCCAGCCGACCCCGACGCCGAGGATCAGCCGGCCGCCCGACAGGTTGTGCAAGGTCGACAGCTCCTTGGCGAGCGGCAGCGGGTGGCGCATCGGCAGCACGATAACGCTGGTGCCGAGCCGCACCCGCTCGGTCACCGCAGCGACCCAGGTCAAGGTCAGGACGGGATCGTAAAACAGCGGCGAGCGGGGGAACTGCGCGCGCGGCACGATGATGTGCTCGCTGACCCACACATCGCTGAGGCCGAGCTCCTCGGCCCGGCGGGCATGGCGCTTGATCAGCGCCGGGTTGGCCTGGCTGCCGGCATGCGGCAAGTGCATTCCGACCTGCATCGCTTTTTCTTCCCCTGCGGCCTCACACCCCTAAGATGACCGCAATGACAGGGACGGGGAAGGGAAACGCGATGCGCTTTGACGGCAAGATCGCGCTGATCACCGCGGTCGCCAGCGGCATCGGCCGCGCCACCGCCGATATCATGGCGCGCGAGGGCGCGACGATCGTCGGCATCGACAACAATGCCGAGCGGCTCGACGGGACGGTCGCGGAGCTCACCGCCGCCGGCGGCAAGGCGCACGCCCGCCTCTGCGACGCGCTGCAAAAGGATCAGGTCGATCCGCTGATCGAGGGTATCGCGCGGGAGTTCAATGGCATCGACATCCTGGTCAACGCGGTCGGCGGCAGCACGATCATCCCGCGCCCCTCTGCGACGGTCGAGGAACTCGCCCTCGACGACTGGAAGAAGATCATCGACTTCAACCTCGACGGGACGTTTCTGTTTACCCATGCCGTGGTGCCGGTGATGAAGCGGCAGCGCAGCGGCAAGATCGTCAACCTCGCCTCGATCGCCGGACGCGGACGCAGCGCCGCCTCGTCCTCGGCCTATGCCGCCGCGAAGGGCGGCATCATCGCGTTCACCAAGAAGCTCAGCTACGAGCTCGGACCTTACGGCATCAACATCAATGCGATCGCGCCGAGCACCACCTTGACCGAGCGCATCCGCCCGCACTGGGAGCGGCGCAGCCAGGAGGACCAGGCGCGGGCGATCGACGCGACCCCGCTGCGCCGCGTCGCCGAGCCGGTCGACCAGGCACGCGTCATCTGCTTTCTGGCCTCGCAGGACGCCGATTTTGTCACCGGCGTGACGATCGATGTGACGGGCGGGAGCTAATTGTAACCTTCGCTTCCCGGCGAAAGCGGAGGCCCACTTTTCCACCGTCCCGGGCGCCGCAGAGTGTGGCTCCGGCTGTCGCCAGGGAGCGCTACCCAGAAAGGACACTGAGATGGCAACCTTTGTTCTCATTCACGGCTCGTATCAGGGCGGCTGGATCTGGAAGCCGGTGGCCGAGCGTCTGCGCAAGGCGGGGCACGCGGTCTACGCGCCGACGCTCGATGGCTGCGGCGAGCGCGCCTCGCAGGTGCGGCCCGGCATCACTACCGAGACGCAGGCCGACGAGGTGGCGCAGCTGCTGTTTTACGAAGACCTCGACAATGTCGTGCT
>JAFAWI010000655.1 GCA_019241915.1 Alphaproteobacteria bacterium | reverse complement strand
AACGCCGGCGCCGCCGCTACCGCGGCTGGTGCACGTAGCGCAGATACGGCTTCACCTCGCGAAACCCCGACGGGTATTTCTGCCGCGCTTCGTCGCTCGCCAGCGCCGGCGCGACAATCACGTCCTCTCCGGGCTTCCAGTTGACCGGCGTCGCCACCGAGTGACGCGACGTCAGCTGGACCGAGTCGAGAATCCGCAGCACCTCGTCAAAATTGCGGCCGGTGCTCATCGGGTAGGTGAGCATCGCCTTGATCTTCTTGTCCGGGCCGATCACGAAAACCGATCGCACCGTGGCGTTGGTCGCGGCGGTGCGGCCTTGCGACGAGCTGCCGGCGTCAGCCGGAAGCATGTCGTAAAGCTTGGCGACGGTGAGCTCAGAATCGCCGATCAGCGGGTAGGTAACCGCATGGCCCTGCGTCTCCTCGATGTCCTTCTGCCAGCGCGTGTGGTCGCTGACGGGATCGACGCTGAGGCCGATGATCTTGGCGCCGCGCTTGTCGAATTCGGGCTTGAGGCCGGCCATGTAGCCGAGCTCGGTGGTGCAGACCGGGGTGAAGTCCTTGGGGTGCGAAAACAGGATCGCCCAACCGTCGCCGATCCACTGATGGAAATCGATGCGGCCCTGTGTCGTGTCTATCGCGAAATTCGGCGCTTCGTCGTTGATGCGCAGCGACATGGTATCCTCCGTGATGAGCCTCGGCCGGTAACCGCCGCCAGCCTGACAGCTGTTAAGCATCAGCCGCGCCGGCTTACGTCACAGACCCCCGGTGACTTGCGGGCGGCGCAGCTTATTCCGCTGCCTTGATATGTCAATTGATATTATATTACAATATAACTAGGTTTAATGGTCAATCCGCGGCGTCGCGCTGCACCGCGTTTGGGCGCCAGCGCAGCACCGGCTTGCGCGCCGCGCCGGTCTCGTCGAGCCGGCGGCGCGGGGTCAGACGCGGCGCGGCGTGGAAGCTTGCGGCGTCGCCCGCCGTGGCGCGCGCCGCCAGCGCGTTGACCGTATCGGCAAACTGGTCGAGCGAGGCCTTGCTCTCGGTCTCGGTCGGCTCGATCAGCACCGCGCCGTGCACCACCAGCGGGAAATACATCGTCATCGGGTGAAACCCCTCGTCGATCAGCGCCTTGGCGAAGTCGAGCGTGGCGACCCCGGTGTCCTTGAGGAAGCGGTCGTCAAACAGCACCTCGTGCATGCACGCGCCCGGATACGATTGCGTCAGTGCATCGGCCAGCCGGACGCGCAGGTAATTCGCGTTGAGCACGGCGTCCTCGGCGACTTGGCGGAGGCCGTCGGCGCCGTGGCTCATCATGTAGGCGAGCGCCCGGACAAACATGC
Source organism: Alphaproteobacteria bacterium (assembly GCA_019241915.1). Taxonomy (GTDB): domain Bacteria; phylum Pseudomonadota; class Alphaproteobacteria; order ATCC43930; family CGMCC-115725; genus DATARH01. The sequence continues at coordinate 5,646 of JAFAWI010000655.1, read as the reverse complement.
CCATCTGCCCGTGAAACCCCTTGAGCCGGCCGATCGCCGCGGCCGCGGCGCCTTCGGCATGCTCGACCAGCCGCCACCCCGCATCGCCGTGCACGATCCACGGCAGCGGCGCAAAAGGCGCCAGCGCGGCGGCGAGCGCCACCGGGCCGCTGCCCGGCCCGCCGCCGCCGTGCGGGGTCGAGAACGTCTTGTGCAGGTTGAGGTGCAGCGCGTCGATGCCGAGATCGGCCGGGCGCACCCGGCCGACGATCGCGTTGAAATTTGCCCCGTCGCAATAGAAATACGCGCCTGCAGCATGGACCGCGGCGGCAATCTCGACGATCTCGTCCTCGAACAGGCCGCAGGTGTTGGGGTTGGTCAGCATCAGCGCCGCGACATCGCCGCCGAGCTTGGCCTTGAGCGCGGCGAGATCGACCCGGCCGCGCGCATTGTTCGGGATCGCGTCGATCGCATAGCCGCACGACGCCGCGGTCGCCGGGTTGGTGCCATGCGCGGATTCCGGCACCAGGATGCGGGTGCGGGCGTCACCCTGCGCGCTGAGCGCGGCGCGGATCGTCATCATGCCGCACAATTCGCCATGCGCGCCGGCCGCGGGCGACAGCGCGACCGCCGGCATCCCGGTCAGCACCTTCAGCCAATGCGCCAGCGTGTCGATCAGTTCGAGCGCGCCTTGAACGGTGCTCTCCGGCTGCAGCGGATGGATGTCGGCAAAGCCGGCGAGCCGCGCCAACCGCTCGTTGAGGCGCGGGTTGTGCTTCATCGTGCACGAGCCGAGCGGGTAGAGCCCGCTGTCGATTGCATAGTTCTTTTGCGACAGCCGGGTGAAATGGCGCACGACCTGCGGTTCGCTGAGACCGGGAAGTCCGATCGGCGAGCAGCGCGCAAGGCCGCCGAGACGGTTGTTATGCGGCGGCGGCTCGGGCAAGTCGACCCCACATCGTCCGGGCGCATCCTGCTCGAAGATCAGCTTCTCTTCGACCTGCAGGCCGCGATTGCCGGTGAAGGTCGGCGTGTCGGACGCCGCCATCGAAGGCGCCCGCAGCGCCTGGCTCCAGCCGGTCACCGCAGCACCTCCCGGAGCGCCGCCTCATAGGCATCGATGTCGTTACCGGTTGCCGTCTCGGTCGCCGCGACCAGGAGCAGGTCGGCGAGCTCCTCGCGCTCGGGATAAAAACGGCTCAGCGGCACGCCGCCGAGCACGCCGCGATCGGCGAGCGCCGCGACCGCACTCGCGGCAGCCATCGGCAGGCGCAGCACAAACTCGTTGAAAAAGCACTCGCTGACCAGGCGCACCCCCGGCAGCGCCGCGAGCCGGTCGGCGAGGTTGCAGGCGGCGGCGTGGTTGAGCTGCGCCAGCCGGGTCAGGCCGGCCTCGCCGAGCAGCGCCAGATGGATCGTGAAGGCCAGCGCGCAGAGGCCCGAATTCGTGCAGATGTTGCTGGTCGCCTTCTCGCGGCGGATGTGTTGCTCGCGGGTCGACAACGTCAGCACCCAGCCGCGCCGTCCGTCGGCATCGACCGTCTGCCCGGCGAGGCGGCCGGGCATCTGGCGGACATGCTGCTCGCGGGTGGCGAACAGCCCAACGTAAGGCCCGCCGAAATTGAGCGCGTTGCCGATCGACTGGCCTTCGCCGGCGACGATGTCGGCGCCCATCTCGCCCGGCGGCGTCACCGCACCGAGCGCCACCATCTCGGTCACCACGACGATCAGCAGCGCACCCGCCTGCCGGCAGCGCGTCGCCAAGGCCGAGCAGTCGCGCAGCTCGCCAAAGAAATCCGGGTACTGGACGACGATGCACGCCGTGTCGCCGTCGATGTCGATCGGGTCGGCGCGGCCCGGGGTCGGCTTCAGCGCCTCGACCTGGAGCCCGGAGAACTGCGCATAGGTCTGGCACACGGTGCGGTAATGCGGATGCAACGCGCCCGACAGGATCGCCTTGCCTCGCCGGGTAATGCGATGCGCCATCGCCACCGCCTCGGCGCACGCCGTGGCGCCGTCATAGAGCGAGGCGTTGGCGACATCCATACGGGTCACCAGCGCCACCTGCGTCTGAAATTCGAACAGCGCCTGCAGTGTGCCCTGCGCCATTTCGGGCTGATACGGCGTATACGAGGTCAGAAACTCGCCGCGCTGGATCAGATGGTCGACGGCCGCGGGCATATGGTGGCGATAGGCCCCCGCGCCGATAAAAAACGGCACCGCGCCGGCGACCATGTTCTTTGCCGCCATCCGCGACAGCGCGCGCTCGACCTCCAGTTCGCCTTGCGCAAGCGGCAGGTCGAGCAGCCCTTCGCGGCGTGCCGCCGATGGCACGTCGGCAAAGAGGTCGTCGATCGAGCCGACGCCGATCGCCGCCAGCATCTCCCGCCGGTCGTCCAGAGTCAGCGGCAGGTAGCGCATCAGCCCTGCTCCGCGACGAAAGCGGCATAAGCGGCCTCATCCATCAGCCCGTCGAGCGCATTCGGGTCGTCGAGCTTGACGCTGAGAAACCAGCCCTCGCCCATCGGGTCGGCATTGACCTTGGCCGGATCGCCGGCAATCGCCTCGTTGACCGCGATCACCTCGCCCGAGACCGGCGCGTAAACCTCGCTGGCGGCCTTGGCCGATTCGACGACGGCGGCTTCCTTGCCGCATTCGACGCGCGTGCCGGGCGCGGGCAATTCGACATAGACGATGTCGCCCAGCTGCTGCTGGGCATAATCGGTGATGCCGATCACCGCGGTGTCGCCGTCCTGCCGGATCCATTCGTGGTCTTTGGTGAAGCGCAGTGTCGCCATCGGCGGCCTCCTATGGGGCGCGGTAGTAGCGGGTCGGCACAAACGGCATCGGCGCGACGCGCGCCGGCCGGGCAACGTCGCGCACGACCACCGCCAGCGCGGTGCCGGGGTCGGAATAGGCGCGGGCCACATAGCCCATCGCGATCGGTGCGTTGAGCGAGGGGCCAAAGCCGCCGCTCGTCACTTCGCCGATCAGGTTGCCGGCATCGTCGACAATGGCGCTGCCCTCGCGCGCCGGCGCCCGTCCGTCGGGGCGGATGCCGACACGGCGGCAGGCCGGCGGGTCGGCGAGTTCCCGCAAGATGCGGTCGGCGCCGGGAAAGCCCCCTTCCGCGCGGCGCCGCGCGCTGATGGTCCAGGCGAGACCGGCCGCGACCGGGCTCGTCGTGTCGTCGATGTCATGGCCATAGAGGCAAAGCCCGGCTTCGAGGCGCAGCGTGTCGCGGGCGCCGAGCCCGACCGGCGCGACCTCTGGCTCGGCCAGCAGCCGCTCGGCCAGCGCGACCGCATCGGCGGCGGCCACCGAGATCTCGAAGCCGTCCTCGCCGGTATAGCCCGAGCGGGTGATGAACAGGCCGCCGATCTGCACGCACGACAGAAACGGCATCGCCGCGACTGCCGGCGCCAGGCGCGACAGCACCTCGGCGGCGAGCGGTCCCTGCAGTGCGAGCAGCGCACGATCCGCGTCGAGCTCGACCGCGGCAGACCCCAGCCGCTCGCGCAGATGGGCGACGTCGATTTCCTTGCGGGCAGCGTTGACGACGAGCCGGAATTCCCCATCGGTGCGGATCGCCATCAGGTCATCGACGATGCCGCCCTCATCGTTGAGCAGCAGCGTGTAGCGCATGCGGCCGTCCGGCAGCGCCGCAAGGTCGCCCGGCACCAGCGCTTCGAGCGCCTTTGCGCCGACGCCGTGCAGCCGCACCTGTCCCATATGCGAGACATCGAACAGCCCGGCTTTGCTGCGCGTGTGCAGATGCTCCGCGATGATGCCGGACGGGTACTGCACCGGCATGTCGTAGCCGGCGAACGGCACCATCTTGGCGCCCAGCGAGACGTGCAGGGCATGCAGCGGCGTCTGCCGCAGGCGGAGCGTTTCGTCGGCAGCAACCAAAGGCGCACCTCCATGCGACGGGCGGCGCGATGCGCCCGTCTTGAGATGCCCCCTCTGTCGCTTCCCCTGAGAGATTCACCGCGCGGCTCGTTCACCGCGTCGGCTTACTCCTTCGGTGAGCGGCGGGGCCGGTCGGCCCAGCCGCTGCTTTCCAGAGCGCCCTTACGTCCGCAGTCCTTTTGCCTGAGAGTTTCCGGGGCGGTTGCTCCTTCGGCGCCGTGCGGCACATCAAGTCGCGCGGCCTCTCCTGCGGGCATGCATTCGGCCGGCCAGCTTTAGCACCGGCCGCGTCCGGAAGCCAGCATCAGCGACCGCGAAAATTCTTGTAGAACTCGATGGCCTGCGGGGTCTGCTGAAAACCGACCGTGATGTTGAGGTCGGAGAGCGGGCGTCCGCCGGTGGCGAAGGCGACCTCGACATGGTCGTTGACCCCGCCGCGCTTGGCGCTGCTCGGCACCGTGACGTGCACGGCAAACGATTTCTTGCCGAGGATCGTCTGGTCGCTCGCGGTCAGCGATACGAAATAGGTGAAATCGACGTCGTTGCCGCGCACCGCCGGGCCGCGGTCGGCGACGATAATGTCGTCGAGCGCGGCGCGAAACGTATCGCCGGCGACTTGGCACTTCACCGAGATGTCGCTGAAGACGCCGTACCACGCGACGTTTGGCGGTTTGAGTTCCCCGGCTTGGCCCGCAAAGACCGCGGTATTGGCGAGCGGCCGCAGAATGACCGCCGCTGGACAGGACGCCGCCGGCGGGGTTTCCGCCGTCTTGCCGCCGAAGAACGGGATCGACATCGAGCCGCAGCCGCTCAGGCCGCCGATCGCGAAAGCCGCGACCGCCGGCGCGAGGCCGCGAAACCGTCCCGCAGGCAAAATCGCGCCCTGTCTAAAGGCGGTTGTGGGTCCCGTCGCACATTGGCGACTTGCCGGTCGCCTTGCAGCCGCAGAACCACACCTCGCCGCTCTTTTCGGCGGTGTACATCACCGGCGTCAGCGCGGTGTCCTTGTGCGACCCGTCGCAGAACGGCTGGCCTTTGCTGCGACCGCAGGCGCACCAGAAGTAGCGCTTGCCGGCCTCGACGGCGACGCCGTAGGGCGCCTTTTGCGCTGGGATCGGAGCGTCCATCTTTCTTCCCCACCGTCGCCCTTGTACTGTCCGCGCGTCGCGCGGCCCCCATCGACAGGGCGCCGCGACTTTATGCGAGGCTCGCTCGGCAGACAAGGCCGGGCCGCCGCCGCGCGAGGATGGCCGAAGCGGCAGGATGGCGGTCTATACCGAAATCGGCGACGACGAGTTGCGCGGCTTTATCGCCGCCTACGACATCGGCGATGTGCTGTCGTGCAAGGGCATCGCCGAAGGGGTCGAAAACTCGAACTACCTGCTCGGCACCGAGCGCGGCGCTTTCATTCTGACGCTCTACGAGAAGCGCGTCTCGCCCGCCGACCTGCCGTTTTTCATCGCGCTGATGGACCATCTGGCGCATCACGGCGTCGCCTGCCCGACGCCGGTGCGCGCAAAGGACGGCAGCGCGCTCAGGGAGCTGTGCGGCCGGCCCGCCGCAATCGTCACGTTCCTCAACGGCATGTGGCCGCGCCGCATCGAGCCGTATCACTGCGGCGAGCTCGGCGCGGCGCTGGCCCAGCTCCACTGCGCCGGACAATCGTTCGCGATGACCCGGTCGAACGATTTGGGCCTGCCGGGGTGGCAACGGCTCTTCCTCGCCTGCCGCGACCGCGCCGACGAAGTCCAGCCG
>JAFAWI010000585.1 GCA_019241915.1 Alphaproteobacteria bacterium | reverse complement strand
GAGCCTGCGCCGGGCGCTGGCGGCCGGGGTCAAGATCGCCGCCGGAACCGACGCGGGCGGCCATGGTCATCCGAAGAACGCGCTCGAAATCGAGTGCCTCGTAAAGGGCGGCATGAGCCCGCTTCAGGCGTTGCGGGCGGCGACCGGATGGGCCGCCGAGTGCCTCGGCCGTGACGACGAGTTCGGGACGGTTAAAAAAGGCAAGCTCGCCGACCTCGTCGTCGTCGCGGGGGATCCGCTCACCGATGTCACGATCCTGCAAGACCCCGACCGCATCGCGCTCGTTCTCAAAGGCGGCGACATTGCCGTGAGGCGACTGCCGTCACCCGAGCCGCGCTAACCCGGCATGGCGAGTCCCGCCCGGCCGCTTGCGCTGGTGACCGGCGCATCCGGCGGCATCGGCGCCGACCTCGCGCGAGAGCTGGCAAAAGGCGGCCACGATCTGGTGCTCACCGCACGAACGGTGCCGGCGATGCAGGCGCTCGCGGACGAGCTGAAGGCGCGCGGCGCGAATTCGACCGTCATTGCGGCCGACCTCGCCAAGCCGGGGGCCGCAGCGGAGCTGGCGAATTCCCTCGACGATCGAGCCTTGCGCATCGATGTCCTGGTCAACAATGCCGGTCTGGGCGGCGTTGGCCGGTTTGACCAGATGGACCCGCAACGCGTCAGCGACATGGTGATGATCAATGTCTTGGCGTTGACGGAATTGACCAGGCTATTGGTGCCAGCAATGGTCGCGCGGGGCCGCGGCAGGGTGATGCTGGTGGCTTCGACAGCGAGCTTTCAGCCGGGCCCGCGGATGGCTGTCTATTTTGCGACCAAATCCTATGTGCTGAGCCTTGGCGAGGCACTCGCCTATGAGCTGCGCGGCACTGGTGTGACGGTGACGACGTTGTGTCCCGGCGCGACCGCAACGAATTTCTTCAAAGCCGCCGGAGCGAATGAGAATCTGATGCCGGCAATGAGCGCCTCGGAGGTAGCGCGTGTCGGATACCGGGCCTTGCAGGCCGGCCGGCGAGTCGTGATCACCGGAATGATGAACAGAATTCTCGCGCTCGGAGGCCGATACGGGCCGCATTGGGTTACGCTGCCGGCGACAGCCGCCCTAATGTCGCGCCGCTAGCCTGCAATCGCCCCGCTCCGGGAACAAGCCGAGCAGACCTTCGCGCGAGGCGGGGCAGACGCCGCGCTCGGTGATGAGGGCGGTGACGAGCCGGGCGGGGGTCACGTCGAAGGCGTAATTGGCGGCGGGGCTGTCCGGCGGGGTCAGCCGCACCGCGACGCGCCGGCCGTCCTCGGTCCAGCCTTCGATATGAGTGACTTCGCGCGCATCGCGGCGCTCGATCGGGATCGCCGCGCCATCCTCGATCTGCCAGTCGATCGTCGGCGACGGCAATGCGACATAGAAGGGAACGTCGTTGTCGCGCGCCGCCAACGCCTTCAGATACGTGCCGATCTTGTTCGCGACATCGCCGCCCGCGGTCGTGCGGTCGGTGCCGACGATGCAGAGATCGACGCGCCCCTCGCGCATCAGGTGACCGCCGGCATTGTCGACAATGACCGTGTGCGGCACGCCGTGCTCGCCGAGTTCCCAGGCGGTGAGGCTGGCCCCCTGGTTGCGCGGCCGGGTCTCGTCTACCCAGACGTGGATAGGGACTCCCTCATTGTAGGCGCGGTAGACTGGGGCGAGCGCGGTGCCCCAGTCGACAGTGGCAAGCCACCCCGCATTGCAATGCGTCAGCACCTCGACCGGGCCGGTCCCGCCTTTTTTTCGCCAAGCTTCCGCGATCAGCGCCGCGCCCTGTTCGCCGATCGCGCGATTGATCGCGACATCGGCGTCGGCGATCTCCCCGGCCCTTGCGATCGCCGCGGCAAACCGGTGGCCGTACGGCACCTCGGACAGCGCACGCCTCATCTCGGCGAGCGCCCAGCGGAGATTGACTGCAGTCGGGCGGGTGGCGGCAAGCTTCGAGGCCGCCGCCTGGAGCCCGTCATCCGAGGGGTCTGCGGCGGCCGCGAGAGCGATGCCATAAGCGGGGCGGCGCCGATCAGTGGCGCGCCGCGGACCTGCATCGCGGCGATGGCATGCGCCGCATCGTCGAGCGTCTCCAGCCTGGCGATGACCAGCTCGTGCGGCAGGCGGGTCTGGTCGATGATCTCGACCGTGCGCCCGTCGGCGGCCGGCCAGATCGTGCGCAT
>JAFAWI010000535.1 GCA_019241915.1 Alphaproteobacteria bacterium | reverse complement strand
CAATGCATTATACTCATTGAACCCATTGTACGACCCCGGCAGCTAAAATCCCTCGGTTTCGGCGGCAGTGTAGCAGCTTTCACGCCGCGCCGCGAATCGCGCGGGCGGCTGCGGCTGCGTTACGAGTTCGTGCCGGACCCGGTGAAAATCAAGCCTTGCGCAAGGAGCCGTCCGCATGTCTTACGTCCCGCCGGCCGAGCCGGCGTCATGGGAAGAGGTACAAGACGGACGCCTGGTCAAAGCTGCTCGCTTTGCCGCCGAGCATGAAACGCCGTGGAGCCGCGATCTCGCTGCGGAAATCCCCCGTCAGTTCGCGGAAGAACCGCCATGGAATGCGGTGCTGGGGCCGGTGCGTCGGCGCGGCGGCCCCAACGGTCTGATCCTCACCGGTGGGCGAATTGCCGCGGAATGGGGCGACACCTGGCAGATCGACCAGACCTTCAGCGTGGCGAAGAGTTATCTGTCGATCCTCGCCGGCCTTGCCGTCGACCGCGGGTTGATCCGCGACGTCCATGAGCCGGTGGCGCGGACCGTCAGTGACGGCGGTTTCAACGGCCCGCACAACGGCAGGATCACCTGGCACCATCTGCTCCAGCAAATCTCGGAGTGGGAAGGGACGCTGTGGGACAAGCCGGATTTGATCGACCGCAACCGGCGGGTAGCGGGGCAGCCTGGGACGGCGAGGAAGGGCACGCATCGCGACCTGCGCGAGCCCGGCGGGTACTGGGAATACAACGACGTCCGGGTCAACCGGCTGAGCCTGGCGCTGCTCCGCCTGTGGCAGCGGCCGTTGCCGGACGTCTTCCGAGAACTGGTCATGCAGCCGATCGGCGCCTCGCGCGATTGGGATTGGCGCGGCTACAGCAATTCCAGCGTGATGCTCGACGGCCGCGAGGTCGAGTCGGTTGCGGGCGGTTCGCATTGGGGCGGCGGCGTGTTTATTCATGCGCGCGACCAGGCGCGGATCGCCCTTATGATGCTTCGCGGCGGCGTGTGGCAGGGCAAACGCATCCTGTCGGATGAGTGGATAGAACACTGCCGGGTGCCGTGCCCTCTCAATCGCGTTTACGGCTACCTGTGGTGGCTCAACACCGACCGCCGGCGGTATCCGAGCGCGAACGCGAGCAGCTATTATGCCGTGGGCGCGGGCGGCAACCTGACCTGGGTCGATCCCGAGCATGACCTCGTTGCCATTTTGCGCTGGACCGACCCGGCCGCGGCCGACGGGTTCATGGGCATGGTGCTGCGCGCGCTGGGCTGAAAGGACAGTATGGCTGCAGGCAATATCGTGCAGGGCGCGCTGTTCACCGTGATGGTGGTGCGCGCCGCATCGCTGCGCGATCCCGGGTTTGAAAAGGCGTTGGCGCAGCAGATCGCGCGCAGCCCGCGCTTCTTTCAAAGCGCCCCGGTGGTGCTCGACCTGCGCGGCGTCGAAAACCTGACCGAAGCGAGCGATTTCGATACGGTGCGCGACAAGCTGCATACACTCACGCTGACCCTGGTCGGTGTGCAGAACGCCCAGCCGGCGCAGCTCGAAGCGGCCATCGCGGCAGGGCTGGCGAGCTTCGCGCCGAACAGCGGCGCTCAGGCCCGCGCCGGTGCAGCGGCCGTCCCGCCGGCGCCGCGAACCCGGGTGGTCGGCGAACCGGTGCGCTCGGGCACCCAAATCTATGCCCGCGGCGGCGATCTCGTCGTTACCGCGCCGGTCAGCCCCGGCGCCGAGCTCGTCGCTGACGGCAATATTCACATTTATGGCGCCTTGCGCGGTCGCGCACTGGCAGGCGCCAGCGGCGACGCCGGCGCGCGTATCTTCTGCACCCGGCTCGAAGCCGAGCTGATCAGCATCGCCGGCCGCTACCTGGTGAGCGAGCAGCTGCCGGCAGGGGTCCAGGCGGCGCCGGTGCAGGTCGCTCTTGTCGATGACCAGTTGACCATTACACCCAATTGACGCGTATGTTGATGTTGCGGTTGCGGGGGCTGGCGCCGCGGACAACGACCCATCGGTCTTCGTAAAGGCCACAAGGGGAGGCCGGGTTGGCGAAGGTTATTGTGATCACGTCGGGCAAGGGAGGAGTCGGCAAGACGACGACCTCGGCCGCTTTTGCGGCAGGCCTTGCCCTGCGTGGCCACAAGACGGTGGTCATCGACTTCGACGTCGGGCTGCGCAACCTCGATTTGGTGATGGGCTGCGAGCGCCGCGTGGTGTTCGATTTCATCAACGTGATCAATGGCGACGCCAACCTCAACCAGGCGCTGATCAAGGATAAACGGCACGACAATCTGTTCATCTTCCCGACCTCGCAGACGCGCGACAAGAACGCGCTGAAACGGGAGGGGGTCGAGCGGGTGATGGAGGAGCTGAAGCAGCAGTTCGACTACATCATCTGCGACAGCCCCGCCGGGATCGAGCACGGCGCGATCACCGCACTCTATTTCGCCGACAGCGCGGTCATCGTGACCAATCCGGAAGTGTCGTCGGTGCGCGACAGCGACAGGATCATCGGCATCCTCGCCTCGAAATCCCGCCGCGCCGAACGGAACGAGCCCGCGGTCGACGTCCACCTGTTGCTGACCCGGTACGATCCCGCCCGCGTCGCCAAGGGCGAGATGCTGGCCGTCGAAGACGTAAAGGAAATTTTGTCGATCCCGCTCCTCGGCGTGATCCCTGAGTCGGAATCCGTGCTGCGCGCCTCCAATACCGGGACGCCGGTCGTCTTTGACGAGGAGAGCCCGGCTGGCCGGGCTTATGTCGATGCGGTGGCCCGATTTCTGGGCGAGACGCGCGAGATGCGGTTCGTCAAGCCCGAGCGCCGCAGCTTCTTCCGGGCTTTGTTCGGCAAGGCGTGATGGCCTTTTTCCGCTCGTTCTTCCGGTCGCGGCCGACCAGCGCACAGGTCGCCAAGGAGCGGCTGAAGATCGTGTTGGCGCACGAGCGGGCGAGCAGCCGTGCGCCGGACTTCGTGCCGATCCTGCAAAAGGAACTGCTCGCCGTTGTCGGCCGCTACGTCGAGATCAGCGACGACATGATCCGCGTCACTCTGGGCAATTCCGGCGATACCTCGCTGCTGGAGATCAACATCGAGATCGAGGGCGGCAAGCTCAAGACCGGCGGCGGGCAGGCGCTGAGTCCGGCGGTTTGATTGCACCGGCTGCCCGCGCGGCGGCGACATTTGGCTGCGCCGGGCGTTGGCGTCTTAACCTATGTTGGGACGCAGCGTATGCTGGTGCAGCAGGTGACCTCGGTGAGCATTCGGGCGCTCGGCTATGACGAGACCGGCGAACGGCTATGGGTTGAATATCATTCCCACCCCGGAGGCTACCTCTACCGCGGCGTCTCTTTTGAGATTTTCGACTGGCTGCTGCAGGCGGAATCGATCGGCGGGTTCGTCAACCGGGTGATCAAGCCGAACTTTCCGCATGAATACCGCCGCGTCCCGCCCGGCTGAGAACCAGCCATTCGTCGCGTACCAGAGGCTCTGCCTCAACCGCCAGCCGATCTTTGGCCGCGCGGGCGGCCGCGTGCGGATCGAGGCGTGCATAGGCCCAAACCGCGCTGGCTCTGACCAGTGCCGATGTATCGTCAAGGCGTGGCAGCAATGCCGCGGCCAGCTGCGGATCGCCGCTGTTGCCGATCGCGATCAGTACATTGCGCAGGAAGCGGTCGCGCCCGATGCGCCTGACAGCGTTGCCCGCGAACATCGCGCGAAACGAGGCCTCGTCGAGCCCGGCTAACTTGGCCAGGCGCGGCGCGCTCAGTTCCTGGCGCGGCAAAAAATCCGGCTCTTCGGTGGCCTTGGCATATTTGTTCCAGGGGCACACCGCGAGGCAGTCGTCGCAGCCGTAGATGCGGTTACCGAGCAACGGCCGCAGGTCGGCGTCGATCATGCCCTTGTGCTCGATGGTCAGGTACGAGATGCAGCGCCGCGCGTCGAGCCGGTGCGGCGCCGGGAATGCATTTGTCGGGCAGGCGTCGAGACAGGCGCGGCAGGTGCCGCAATGGTCTTGTTCCGGTGCATCCGGCTCCAGCTCGAGGCTCAGGTAAATCTCGCCGAGAAACAGCCAGGAGCCGAAGGCTCGCGAGACGAGATTGGTATGCTTCCCCTGCCAGCCGATTCCGGCCTGCTGCGCCAGCGGTTTCTCCATCACCGGCGCGGTATCGACAAACACCTTCAGCTCGCTCGGCCACCGCTCGGCGATCCAGCGGCCCAACGATTTCAGCCGCTTCTTGATGGTTTCGTGATAGTCGCGGCCCCGCGCATAGACGGAGACAGCACCATCGTCGATATCGACGGCCGGTTCTGCTGCGGGGCCGTAGTTAGCGCCGAGCACGACCACAGAGCGCGCGTCGGGCCAAAGCGCGCGGGGATCGCCGCGGCGTGCGGCATGCGCCGCCAACCAGCCCATATCACCGTGATAGCCGCGCGCCAGGAACTCGGCGAGGTCGCCGCGTGCCTTATCGGCAAGCGTCGCCGCGGCAAAACCGACCGCATCGAAGCCGCTTGCCAAGGCTTGCGACCGGATCGCCTCTCGCACCGCCGCGGTCATGCTCAGCCACGCCCGCGATAAGCCGCAACCGCAGCGTCCGGCAGATAGAGGCCGGGGGGCGGCTCGCCTGTTTGATAAAATACATCGATCGGGATGCCGCCGCGCGGATACCAATATCCACCGATCCGGAGCCATTTCGGCGCCGCCGCCGCGATCAGCCGGCTGGCCACCGTGAGCGTGCAATCCTCGTGAAAGGCACCGTGGTTGCGGAATGAACCGAAGAACAATTTCAAAGACTTGCTCTCAAGAAGTTGATCTTGCGGTACATAGTCGATGACGAGATGGGCAAAATCCGGCTGACCCGTCAGCGGACACAGCGCGGTGAATTCCGGGCAGGTGAAGCGCACCGCGTACAACACCCCGGGATGCGGGTTGGCCACGCATTCGAGCCTGGCTTCGTCGGGCGAGGCGGGAAGCCGCGATTGGCGCCCGAGCTGCGTCAGCCCCTCCGGTCTGCGGCTGCGTGTCATGGCACTGCAAACTCCGCGAGCCGGCCCTCGGCAATCGCGTCGCGCATCGCTGTCATCAGGTCGGCGTAATAGGTCAGGTTATGCGCGGTCAACAGCATCGCGCCCAAGATTTCGCTGCTCCGGACAAGATGATGCAGATAGGCGCGGCTGTAGCCGGTGCAAGCGGGGCAGCGGCAGCCCCGGTCGACCGGCGCCCTATCATCGGCATGCCGGGAATTGCGCAGGTTGAGCGGGCCCGCGCGGGTAAACGCCTGGCCGGTGCGGCCCGAACGGGTGGGCAGCACGCAATCGAACATGTCGATGCCGCGCTTGACGGCGCCGACCAGATCGGCCGGCTTGCCGACACCCATCAGGTAGCGCGGCCGCTCCTCGGGCAGGAACGGCACCGTCGCCTCGACCATCGCGAAGGTGGTCTCCTGCCCTTCGCCGATCGCGAGCCCGCCGATCGCATAACCGTCAAAGTCGATCTCGGTCAGCCGGCGCGCCGAGCGTTCGCGCAAATCCGGATGCACGCCACCCTGCACGATGCCGAAAATGCCGTGCCCGGCGCGTTCGACAAAGGCGCCGCGGGAGCGCTCGGCCCAGCGCATCGACAGCTCCATCGACGCTTCGACCGCCGCGCGCTCGGCGGGAAACGGCGTGCACTCGTCAAACGCCATCGTGATGTCGGCGCCGAGCAGGTGCTGGACCTCGATCGACCGCTCGGGAGTCAGCAGATGCTTGCTGCCGTCAATATGCGAGCGAAACTCGACCCCCTCTTCGCCGATCCGCCGCAGCCCCGCCAGCGACATGACCTGGAACCCGCCGCTGTCGGTGAGGATCGCGTGCGGCCAGTTCATGAACTTGTGCAGCCCGCCGAGCGCCGCGATGCGCTCCGCCCCCGGCCGCAGCATCAGATGATAGGTGTTGCCGAGGATGAGCCGCGCTCCGGTGGCGGCGACATCGTCGGACTTCATCGCCTTGACCGTCGCCACGGTGCCGACCGGCATGAAGCACGGCGTCTCAACGACGCCGTGCGCCGTCGTCAGCCTCCCGCACCGCGCCGCGCCGTCAGTCGCAACGACCTGGAACCCGACCGTCATTGGTCCCCACCAGCTCGCCGCGGCCGCTCGCCTTCGTCCTCCGAATGGGGGAGAGGGCTGGGGTACGGGGTCTCGATCAGGCAGGCGTCGCCATACGAGAGGAACCGGTAGCCCGCTTCGACCGCGTGCGCATAGGCCGCTTTCATGCGGTCGAGCCCGGCCAATGCTGCGACCAGCATGAACAAGGTCGATTTCGGCAGATGGAAATTGGTCAGCAGCAGGTCGGTCGCCCGGAAGCGAGAGCCCGGCAGGATGAACAGCCGGGTTTCGCCGGCGAACGGCTGCACCTCGCCGGTCTCGGCCGCGGCGGTTTCGAGCAGGCGCAGGCTGGTCGTGCC
>JAFAWI010000456.1 GCA_019241915.1 Alphaproteobacteria bacterium | reverse complement strand
GTCGGCGTTGCCGAGAGCCGGCAGCAGGCCTACGACCTCTATGCGGAATCGGCCGAGTATTTCTACGGCCGCTGCCTGCATATCGACCCGCGCTTCTCGAACCCCCCCGGTTACACCAGCGAGAACACGATGCGCGCTGGCGTGCAGGGCCAGGTCGCGCAGGCCGCCAACCAGGGTGCGGCGAGTTCGAACGCCGGCGAGACGCGGCCGCCGCAATACGCCACCAAATTCGCCACCCTGGCGCGCCAGATGGACGACATCATCGACCGCGGCTACGTCATCATCGGCTCGCCCGATGAGGTCGTCGACCAGCTTACAGCGGTTGCCGAGGACCTCAACGTCGGCCACCTGATGCTGCTGCTGCAGTTCGGCAACATGGGCAAGCAGCTCGCCAAGTACAACACGCGGCTTTTTGCCGAAACGGTCATGCCGCGGCTGAAGCACATCCATTCCGAATGGGAAGACAAATGGTGGCCGCAGCCGATGGGGCGCACCGAGCGCGCCGCGCCGGCGTCGTTTCACCCGGTCGTGCAGGCGGCGGCGGAGTAGAGCGTGACAAGCCTCCGCCCCAACCCTCCCCCGCTTGCGGGGCAGGGAAGCTGCACGGTTTTAATCCCCCGACCCGGCAAGGGGGCGAGAATCGGGGTGAGGGCTGTCCGTGCCTGAGCCGCAGACGACGACGGTCGAGATCGACGGCGTTTCGTGCCGCGTCTGGACGGCCGGGGCCGGGCCGAAGCTCGGCTTTCTCGCCGGGTTCGGTGGGCTGCCGCGCTGGGTCCCGTTTCTCGACGCGCTGGCGCGCGAGCGCTCGGTGATCGTGCCGTCGCTGCCCGGCTTCCCCGGCGGCGAGCGCGGTCACGCTCTGCTCGACAGCCATCTCGATTGGCTATTGGCGACACGTCGGCTGCTGGAAAGCGCGGGACTGGCTGGCGCCGATCTCGCCGGAAGCTCGGTAGGCGGCTCGCTCGCCGCCGAGGTGGCGGCGCTGTGGCCGGCGATGGTCAACCGCCTCGCGCTGATCGCGCCGTTCGGGCTGTTTGACGGAAACGACCCGGCGACCGACCCGTGGGCTCAGCGGCCCGGCGACATCGCGGCGCTGTTCTGCGCCGATCCGGCGAAATGGGAGGCGCTCAAGGCCGAGCCGGAGGGGCAGAATTCGCCCGAATGGCCGATCGAGCAGACGCGCGCGAGCGAGGCCGCCGCACGCATCTTCTGGCCGCTCGGTAACACCAAGCTGGAAAAGCGGCTGCCGTTGATCGGCGCGCCGACCTTGCTCGTCTGGGGCGCCGGGGACCGGCTGATGCCGCGCAGCTACGCGGACAAGTTTGCCGCCGGGATCAAGGGCAGGACCGCGATCGAGATCATCCCCGGCGCCGGCCATCTGGCCGAAATCGACAAGCCAGAGGAAACCGCCGCGGCCATTCTGAGGTGGACGCGATAGCGTCCGCTCAGCGGACCAAGCCGGCCGGGTGCTCTTCCGGCATTTTTGCTCCGGTCGTTTCTTCAGCCGGCGCAGCGTGGCGCGGGGCCGGCCCGGCGCTGCGCCAGAATGGCGATGTATCGATCAAACCGGCGACGCGGTGCCGCACCTCGGCCTCGCGCTTGCGCAGGCGTTTTTTGTGCCACGCGAGCACCCGCCGTCCGGCCTGTGCGACACCGGTGGCGCGTCGTCCGGCCGGTGCCAGCCCATCGACAATGCCGCGCGCGGTGTGGACATCGTTCGCCTCGCCGAGTTCGTCCTGCAGGCGCTTCAGCCGATTGACGAAATGGCGCGCGGCCTCGGCCGGGTAAAGTCCGCCAAACAGCTCAACCGCATAACGCAGCTTCTTGAGCGCGATGCGCAGCCGATGCCGTTTCTTCTTCGACTGGCTTTCGAAATGCTTGGCGCGCCGTTCGGCGTTGTCGCGGCAGCGGTCGAGCAGGTCGGGCGCGAGCGCGCCGATCGGCTGTTGCAGCGCCGCGTTGCCCGCCGACCATTCCGCCCCTTCGAACCACCGCAACAGCGCCAGCAGTGTCTGCGTGTAGCGCGGCGAGGCGATCGCCGCCGCGACGGCGCTGCGCGTCGCGGGTCGGCGGCGCGCCGCGGCCAGCGCCAGCCGCTCGAACTCGCTGGCCGGCGGCAACGCAGCCAAGGCCGGCGGCAACAGCCCGTCGATAAAGACGTCGAGGTTGCGCGCCTCGCCCAGGATGCCAACCAGCCAGCGCAACGCCTCCGACGCCCAGCGGCGCTGATCCCTCGGCAGCAACGGCGCGAACGTGCTCAGTGTCGCGCGCAGCCGGCGCACCGCCACCCGCATCTGATGAATGGCGTCCGGGCTGCCGGCGCACGCGGCCTCTTCGTTGCGCAATAGGTGGTCGAGACAGCTGCGCCCGGCCCGCCGCAGCACGGTTTCGGCGCTGAGATCGGGTGCGAGATCGAGCGGCGCGGCATGTGCCGGGCCGACCGCGGCGACGTCGGAGCCGGCCAGCCGGTAACCCCGCTCGGCCTTGCTGCGGGTTTCGAGACGGAGCGGCGCGATGTCGAGCAACTTGAGCGCGACGTCGTAGAGCGCGGTCGCCGCGCCGCTTTTCAGTTCGAGTTCGACCTCGGTGATCGGCGTCGGCGGCGACCGGTCGCCATCGACGATGCGGCCGCGGTCAATTGCCGCCTCGATCTGGGTTTGCGGCTCGACGCTGAGCGGAATGGTCAGCCGCGACACCTCGGTGCGAAACACCGGTTGCAGCCGGCCGGCGATCTCCGGCAACAGAAACGGCCCGCTCTGAGCGGCGCTGGGGTCCGGCGTCTCGCCGGCGATCGGGTCTTCCCATTCGCCGCGCGCGAACCCGATGTCGGCGGATGAACCGGCCGACTTGACGGTCTGCACAAAAGCGCGGCCGCGGCGCCGAACGCGCAAGGTCGAACCGCGCCGCGCCAAGTCCCGGTCGGGCGTGTCGAAATAGGTGCTCACGAGACGCTGCCGCAACGCTCGAGAGCCGTGCCCCATGGCTTCAAGCGCGCGTCGCACAGCCGGCAAGTCGCCGGTTCGCGCGGCGAGTTTTAGTTCGGTTTCGATCGCGATCGTGGCCCCCTTTGGGGGTAAGGTGCCGTACCGCGACGTGAGCGCAGTCTCGGCGCGCTGTCAAGCGACTAAACGGCGCGCGTCGGGCCGGGCTGGAATTGGCTTGCTATTGCTTGCCGGCAAAGACGCCCGAGGCGAGATAGGCAGGGCCGCTCCCGTTCTTCAGGAAGAAGAAGCCGCCGGTTTCGGCTGCGTTCGGCCCGAAGAAGCCGCCGACCGCGCTGCCGCTGACGTTGCCGGGACCCGCTGTCTGGCTGAGCCCGCCGGCGTAGATGTTGCCGGGCGCGATGGATACGCCGGCGTTATACGAGCGGCCGTCGAAATTGTTGATCGCCACCGTGCCTGTCCCGGAGGCGAAGTTGTACACGTTTTGGAACGCGCCGGCGGCGAGATAGTTGGCGCCGTTAGTGGCGACGGTGCCGATCGCGGCGCCGTTGTAGGTCGCCACGCCGGTGGTCGGCAGGGTGACGGTCGGCTGCCCGGCGAGCCAGGTGTTGATCGACGAGCTTTGCACCGTATTGGTCGGGCCTCCCTGACCGATCGACGGGAGATTGGCTTCCCAATAGCCCCACTGCAGGTATTGGCAGGCGCAAAACGAAGCGCCGGGCGGCAGCAGACCGGCGGCCGGGTTGGTGGGGAAGGTTCCGGACGTGACGAACCCGGCGGTTGGGAAGGTGGCCGCGCCACCGGCGAAGGTCGGGTAGTTGGTGACGGTGCCGCTCGTATTGGTGAGCTGCACGGGTACGGTTGCACTCTCAGTGGCGGCATAGATGTTGTTGTCGATAAAGGCGCTGCGCGCGAAGTTGCGGGTCGGCGAAGCGCCGAACGGAATCGCGATCGTCTGCAGGTTGCTGCCGCTGGTTGCATGGAAGGGATCGTTGGCGACAAAGGTCCCGGTGACTGTGCTGTTGGTCGGATTGGTGAACACCGAGGTGTTGCCGGCGACGATGTACTGCGTTCCCTGGCCGTTGCTCATGATGCCGCCAAGGAACCCCTGCTCGTTGAGCGCATCCCGGTTGACCCCGACCCCGGCCGGCAAAGTCCCCGGCGTCACCGGCTGGTTGAACGCATACGGCGTCTGGGTGCTGCCGGGGCCGATGGTGAACGCATTCGCGTTCTGCTGCTGGAAATTGAGGTTCGCGTTGTAAGTGTTCGAATCGAGCACAAAGCCGTCGATCGCCGTGCCGCCGAACAGCGTGTTGCCGTTGGCGTCGGGCACGCTGCCAAAGCCGGCGTTGACATGCGTCAGCGGCGAGGTGCCGCCGCCGAGGAACGTGGCGCGATAGGGGCCCGTGGCGACCACCTGGCCGTTGTCGGTCGATGTGGCGAAGCTGCCGGTCAGGATCGACAGGGCCGATTGCTGCGAGGCGCCCTGCCCGTTGATCGCCAGGCTCGCCTGCAGCAAGAACGGCGACTTGCCGTTCGGATTGGTGACCGGGTTGAAGTCGCCGAACGGCTGCCCCGGTTGGGTGGCGACATAGAGCGGCGAGACCGCTGGATTGGCCAATGTGCCGCCGGCGAACGACGGGAGGAACGGGATCGTCTGGGTGCCTGGGCCGCCCAGCGTAAAATCGGGCTGCACGGTAAAGGCGGTGATCTGCGCGGTCGGCGACGAGGCAAAGAAGCTTGCGTCGAGCGGCGTGCCCCCGAACACGAAGATTCGGTCGGCGCTCGCTCCTTGGGCGGTCAGGTTGGCGTAGAAGAAGCGGCTGTCCGGCGCCAGGTAGCCGGTGCCGGTGGCGGGGACCTGGGCGGTGCTCGCGGTGCCGGTCACCTGCGAGGTCTGGCCCGGCTGCAGTCCCGTCAGGGTGAAGACCGTGCCGCTCGAGTTGGTCCCGGTGGCGGTGCCGCCGCGGATTTGACCGCTGAACGTAAGGCGGCCGCTCGGCGACTGGTCGATAAAGCCGGTGTTCGAGCCGGCGGACACGACCTTGACGCCACCCGAAATCGCGATGCCCTGGTTACCCGCCGGCGTGCTCCCCTGGTTGCCGATGGGCGTACCCGCGGGAGTCGGGTGGGCATCCGCCTGCGCCACTGTCGGGTTGGCTGTCGCAGCGACTGTGTTGACTCTGAGGGTTGTCTGGATCGCTCCGACATCGATCCCGCGCGCCTGCGTGGCTGGCGGGGTATTCTGCGCCGCCTGCTGCGCGCTCGCCGTCACATTGCCCGATATCGTGTTGCCGATGCCGCTGGCGGCGACGTTCGCGTCGGTTGGCGGCGTCGACGAGCCGCCTGTCGCGCCGCTCTTGCCGTTAAACTGAGCAAGCGTGGCTGCGACCGCGTCGGCCGGAGCGGGGCTGGGGGACGAGGGCGCCGCGCCGGGGCCGTCGATATGCACGGCAAAGCCCGGCCGCGTCAGCGTTTGCGGCGGGCAACTCGTCACGGCTGCGCAGTTGCCCGCAATGGTCAACCCTTTGCCGTAGAGGAAGACCACATTGAGCGCGCCCCGCGGTGTCAGCGTCATCAGAAAAACGCCGCCGCGCACGCCGATCACCCCGGCCGGCGTGCGCAGCTCCACCCCGTTCTCGATCTTGCTCAGGCGGCCGCCGACATATCGCAACACACCCTTGGTGGCGCTCATCGCCAACCGGCCGCCGCCGGTATTGGGGTCGTAGACGAAGTTGTCGATCGTCACATCCGAACTCGGCCCGACGCTCATCGCCGACTCGTCGAGGAACAGAATCTGCGTCTGTCCCGCGGCGCCGGTGGCAATGTGCTCGTCGTGCACCACTTCCTGCCCGAGGACGAGCCGGCGGACATCGGCGCCGGGCGCGGCGCCGGTCGCGTCCGGGTTGACCGCGCTGTTGACGCCGACCTTCTGGGCCAGTGTTTCGTGCAGCGGCTGACCCAGCGCCAAAGCGACAACCGCAGCTGCAAGCCCCTGCCTCAGCCGTGTTGACGCCGCCATCGTGGCCACTCGCTAAAAGCGGATTTGCGGACCGACCAGCACCGAGTCGCTGGTGTAGCCGTACAGCGACAGGTTCGAGGAGATGACGTCGCGCTGCAC
This sequence comes from Alphaproteobacteria bacterium, assembly GCA_019241915.1. GTDB lineage: Bacteria > Pseudomonadota > Alphaproteobacteria > ATCC43930 > CGMCC-115725 > DATARH01. The sequence goes on along the minus strand of JAFAWI010000456.1, from coordinate 3,528 downwards.
CTGGACGATGACGCCGATATTGGCCGTCACCGGGAAGATCTGCGTAAAGCCGAAGCGCCAATGGCGGTCGAACCGATTGCTCGGCGAGAAGACGGCCGGGTTGCCGCTGGTGTTGCAGCAGGGATCCGGCGACTGGTAGAGGGCCCAGCTGCGTGCGCCGAACAACGCGGTTTCAAGCGGCAGCGCGAACCAACCGAACGGATCGTCATAGCGGATGCGGTAACCGGCCGACACCGAGTACGTGTTGTTGGAGTAGAAGGCGAAACGCGTCGATTGGTTGAGGTAGTCGAACTCAGCGGTTAGCGCCGAATTTTCGGTCACCGGCTTGGTCGCCGAGAGGCTGACGATCTTGTCGTTGCCGCTCAGCCCGAACGAGAGCGGACGGTCGGGCGCGTCGGCAAACGTCTTCTGACGGAACTCGAACGACAGCTTGGTGGCGACGTCGCCGAAGAACGTGGCGGTGCTCTCGATGCCGCCGCCATAGGTCCAGAAATACTGGTGCTCGCCGAGCCCGACCTCGTTGAGGATCGCATAGGGCTTGATGCTCGCCTCGGCTCCGAAAGGCATGTTGGGAAAGCGGAAGCGAGGCCCAGCGGTGACCTCGCCGAGGTCGAGGTCGAGCCGCCCGAAGCGGAAGTAATGGTTCATGAAGCCGATGCCGTTGACCTCGAGCGCGTCGCGGTTTTGCGTGCCGAGGTCGTAGGTGTAGAGCGCGGCGCCGGTGGCGAAGATGTTCACGTCGCGCTGCTTGACGAACTGGTTGTCGAGCAGCACGTCGCCGATCGGCGAATGGATCAGCGGCGACCCCGGCGCGACATTCGCGTCGGTCTGATACTGCGCGCCGGTGAAGAAAAAGCCGGTGATCTGGCTGGTTTGCTCGGCGCTGTGAATCTTCGCCAGGTAGTCATCGACGCGCGCGGCCACGTCGGGCGGCGGATTGAAGCTCTTGGCCTTGTTGAAATAGCTCTCGGCCGCCTCGAACGAGCCCATGCGGAAATAAAGCGCCCCCAGTTCGAGATCGACTCGCGGCAGGTTGGGGTTGAACAGCAGCATCCGTTCGAGTGCGGCCACTGCTGCCTCGTTGTCGCCGAGCTTGGCCGACACGTCGGCATAAGCAAACGTGACGTCGAGATTTGACGGGTCGCGCAGCATCTGCTGGAACAGCGCGGTCTTTCTGGCTTCCAGCGAGGTGGCATCCCCGGTATCGGCGGCTGTGGCGGCTGTTGCCCAAGCAAGCACCGCCGCCGCCATCAGCACGGCGGCTCCGCCTGTAATCCGTCCGATCCGCAACAACCAGACCCCCACACCCTGCTTCGGCCCGTCGCCGGACCGCCGTTCAAGGTAACAAATAAGCCTGAGCCGTGCCATAACCATTAGGCGAGCGCGGCCTGCAATAATGACGATTGAAGGGCGAAACGCGCGGCCACGGGTGTTGCCGATGAGAGCGCTTCGCCCGCCAACCTCATGTCGGCCGGTCGCCGATCACCGTCGTGCGGTGCATCAGCCGGCGCTGCGGCAGCGCATAGTCGCAGATCGCCAAGTGCATGGCGCTCGCGTTATCCCACATGACGAGGTCCCCGACCTGCCACCGGTGGCGGTAGCAAAACTGCGGCTTGACGCAATGGGCGTCGAGCTCGGCGATCAGGCCGAGCGCTTCATCCTCAGGCATTGCGCCGCCGTTCGGCACGACAATGCCGACGCATTCGCCGGCGGTGACGTAGATCGCCTTGCGGCGCGTAACCGGATGGGTGCGCACGACCGGATGGGCGACATCCGGGGTCTCCGCGAGCTGCGCCGCGGTCAGCCTCGGCCGCGGGCTGTTGTCGACCCGGCGGCGCGACGAATAGCGGTGGATCGCCTTGAGCCCGGCAACCCGCCGCTTCATCGTCTCGGGCAACGCATCGTAGGCCGCGATGCAATTGGCAAACACCGTGTCGCCGAGCGGGTCACCGTCCGGGGCGTGCGGCACCTCCTTGGCATAGAGCAGCGAGCAGCGGCTGGGGAACTCGCGGTAGGAGACGTCGCTGTGCCAGGTGAAGCCGGCATCGGCGAGGCCGATATGCTCGCCCGCCTCGTTCTTGACGTTGGACACCAGCAGGATCTCGGGATAGCCGGGCAGCAGGTATTTCTTGACGATGTGGATTTCGAGCTCGCCGAAGCGGCGGCTGAAGGCGATGTGTTGTTCTTCGCTCAGCTGCTGGTCCCGGAAGAACACGACGATGTTGTCGTGAAAGGCCGCCTCAAGCGCCGCGAATGTCGCAGCGTCGAGCGGCCGCGACAGGTCGAACACGATCTGCGCACCCACCGCCGCATCGCATTTCTTGACCGAAATCTGCATCGGGTGCCCCCGTCATTGCGGGCTCGGCAAAGCGATCTCGCGCTGCCCGGATAAACGAGATTGCCGCGCGGCTGCGGCCCTCGCAACGGCGAGACGGGTCCATTGCGTGGCTTGTGCCGGTGGACTTGTGATCGCCACGCGGCGGCGGCTATCCTCTGCGCAACTTATCCCGCATCCAACAAAGGGGAGACGTCATGGCCTACGAAGGAATGCTCGCGGAAACCATCAGGATCGTCGGCCACAATCGCGATCCGATCTCGGCTTACACGGCGCGGCCGCTGGGCGCCGGCCCGTTCCCCGGCGTGGTGCTGATCCACCACATGCCCGGCTGGGACGAATGGTACCGCGAGTGCACCCGGCGCTTTGCGCATCACGGCTACGCGACGATCAGCCACAACCTTTACGAGCGCTTTGGCGAGGGCAAGGCCGACGATGTCGCCGCCAAGGCGCGCGCCGCCGGGGGCGTCTCCGACGACCAGATGGTCGGCGACACCGAGGCCGCCGTGCAGTGGCTGCGCCGCCAGCCGTGGCACAACGGCAAGGTCGGGCTGTTCGGCACCTGCTCGGGGGGCCGGCAGACCTTTCTCTTCGCCTGCCGGCAGAAGAGCATCGACTGTGCGATGGATTTGTGGGGCGGCCGCGTGGTGCAGGACGACCTGACCGAAAAGCAGCCGGTGTCGCCGGTTACCCTGACCAGGGATCTGTCCTGCCCGCTTCTCGGCCTCTTTGGCAACGAAGACCGTGCGCCGACCCCCGAGCAGGTCGACCAGCACGAGGCCGAATTGAAGAAGCACGGCAAGAACTACGAGTTCCACCGCTACGACGGCGCCGGCCACGGCTTTTTCTATTACGACCGCCCGGCCTACCGGATCGAGCAGGCGCTCGACGGCTGGCAGAAGGTCTGGGCGTTCTGCGACAAGCACCTGTCGACGTAGAGCGCGACAGGCGCTGCCACGATGTGTACCTCGATCGTCGAGATCGTCGGCTGCGCCGGTGCCGGCAAAACGGGTGACGGGTGGATCGAGCTGACCGAAGCGGTCGTCTCGTACGACCACCCGCACCACGCCCTGTTGGAAGAAGCGATCACGATCGATTTCGTCAATCGCGCGCTGCCTCCCGGCGCGCGGGTCGCGGTCGAACTGACGCTCGCCGCAGCGAAGGAACTGAGCGGCGCGCTGCTCGGCGCGATC
>JAFAWI010000279.1 GCA_019241915.1 Alphaproteobacteria bacterium | reverse complement strand
GCGACAGGTTGAAGCCGCGCCCCTTGGGGCAGATAAAGCTGACCGTATAGCCGTGGGCGGCGAGTGTCGTCGCGTGCAACCAAGCGCGCCGGTCGAACGGCACCGGCAGGCCTTGCAGCACGTAAAGGACGCGGCGATTCTGCGGGAGCTGGGTCATCGCCCGGACAGTAAGGCTGAGGCGTAAACCCGCGGTTAGCGGGCCGCCGCCGCTCAGTCGGCTTCGTGGACACCGACCGAGGCGACGACCGGCAGACCGATAATGCGTTCGACGCTTTCGACCGTGATCAGCGTTTCGCGGAACACGAGCCGATAGAGCAGCACCGCCGCGGCGCCGACCAGCCCGATCAAAATGCCGGCGAGCGCGAACGGCAAATGGCGCGGTCCGGCCGGCCTCGCCGGCGCGTCGGGCCGCTGCACGATGCTGATGCTGACGATGCGATCGCGGTCGAGATCCTCGTTCATCCGCGCTTCCTCGTAGCGCGTCCGGTAGGTATGAACGAGTTCTTCGAGCACCCGCCGCTCGCGTTCGAGATCGCCGATTGCGGTGGCGCCGCTTTCGAGATCGCGCAGTTTGGCTTCGGTCTGCTGCGCCTGCTGCTGGCGCAGCGCGATCTGCTGATCGAGCGGCGCGGCATCGGCGAGCGCGCGGTTGAGCGCGACCGTCATGTCGTCATAGGCGGTGTTCCGCTGCGACCATTCCTTGCGGTTCATCGGGTCGTTGCGCGACACGAAATCCTTCAGCTTGGCGATCTCGGCTTCGGCGTCCCGCAGCGGCTTCACATCGCCGACATAGCGCTCCTTCAACTGCTGCTGCTTGACCTGGAGGTCGAGCAGCCGCGCCTTGGCCTGCTCGACCACGTCGGCCTGCGACACGCCGCCCGGGATCAGCGCCGGGGTCGTCTTGAGCCGGTTGGTCAGGAAATCGATGCGCTGGTGCGTGTCGATCGACTGGCTCTTGAGCTGGTCGAGTATCGCGCCCGTCGAGGCTCGCTCGTCGAGCAGCTTGGCGCGCTGCGCATCGACGTCAAACAGCGACTTGCCGCTGCGCAGATCGCTCTCCTTCTTGGTCACCGCATCGAGCTGGTCCTGATACTGCCGCGTCTGCTGTTCGAGAAACTTGAAGCGCGGATCGGCGAACATGTCGGCGTGCTTCTGCTGGTACAGCTCGACCACGGTCGCCAGCGCCTCGACCGCCACCCCACGGTCGCGGTTGCGGTAGCTGGCGTCGATGACGTCGGCCTGCTCGACTGGCGACGCCTTGAAGTCGGCAGCGAAATCGCGGATCGCCGCGTCGATACCGGCGCCCGGGTAAAGCCGCCCGGCGCCGATCTTGTTGACCACCGCTTCGACGAGGTCGCGGCTGGTCAGGATCTGGATTTCAGAGTTGACGATTTCCTGCTTCGTCGAGCTCGGCACCGCGACGACCGGCTGGTTCGGATCGGACCGGGTCTGGAATTCGCGGCCGCTTTTGACGAGCAGCCGCGTCGTCGCCTCATAATACGGGGTCAGCATGTACGAGTAGCCGATCACGAGCGCGCTCAGGACGAGAAATACGGCAGCGAGCCTGCGCTGCTCCTTGAACAGGATGCTGAGCAGTTCGCGGCTGCTCAGGTCGTACGGATTGGCGGCCATCGGCGTGCCTCGGTGACTCTAGCGCCGCGGAGAATGGATCACGGCCGGCGCCTACTGAACCGTGTAACTGACGTAAAACGGGACGTTTTTGAGGTAATTTGCGAGGAATTCGTTAATCGACCCCAACAGGTTCTGCGGCACGTAGACGATGTCGTACGAGCTGAGCATCGGGTCCTCGGCCGCGCCGCCGGCGCCGCCGTAATTGCCGAGCGCTACCTGATAGTAGTGCACGACGCCTTCCGGTGTGCGGCGCAGCACCAGGATCGCGTCGGTGTGCGCGCCGCTCTTGACGCCGCCGGCCTGCGCGACAGCTCGCGACACGGTGAGCGGCACATCGCTGCGCACGAGGCCGGGGTTGGCCACCCAGCCGTCGACAAAAATCTGCTGCGGCGCGAAGGTCCGCACCGTCAGCGTCGCCTGCGGATCGCGGATCACCTTGGCGTAGCGCTCGTTGAGGAGCTTGGTCGCCTCGCCGACGGTCAGGCCGCCGACCGGCACGGTGTGGACCAACTGCAGCGACAGCCGCCGGTCCGGCCCGACGACAACGCGGTCGTTGAGGTCAGGATAGAACGGGAAGCGGATTTCGAACTCATCGCCCGGCGCCAACACATGTTCGCCGGTCAGCGGCACGCCGCCCGGCACCGCCTCAGCGGTCAATTTTGGCGCCGACGGTGTGCAAGCCGCCAGCAGCGCCAGCCCGATGCCGGCGACCAGCGCCGGCCACGCCCTTCTCACGCCACGGCTCTCCCGCCGGCGGGCACCCCCGCGCGCCCGTAAATCTTTGCCATCCCCAACGAGGCGGCAACCCGCACCCGCCAGCGCCAGACGGCATCCCATCTCGGCGCCAAAGGCCACGCCGCCACAGCCACTGCCGCACCCGAATCGGCGCACCTAATAGGCGTGGCGCTGCCCGAACGCGATAAACAGCGTCTTGACAACGATCCGGATGTCGAACCACAGCGACCAATGGTTGATGTATTCGAGGTCGTAGGCGACGCGCTGGCGCAGCGCCCGCTCGGTCTGCACCGGCCCGTGATAGCCGTTGACCTGGGCCCAGCCGGTAATGCCAGGCTTGACGTGATGGCGCAGCGCGTAGTCGGGGACGATGTCCTCGTTGCGGCGCTGCCGGACGTGCATGCTGACCGCATGCGGCCGCGGCCCGACCAGCGACAGCTCGCCGCGCAGCACGTTGAACAGCTGCGGCAGCTCGTCGAGGCTCCAGCGCCGCAGCAGTCCGCCGATACGCGTGAGGCGCGGGTCGTCGGTTTCGGTCTGCCGCGTCCCATCGGGGTCGGCCGCCTCGGCGCGCATCGTGCGGAACTTATAGACCTGGATCACCCGGTCGCCAAAACCGTAGCGGTTCTGGCGGAACAGTACAGGCCCGCGACTGTCGAGCTTGACCGCCAATGCCACGAGCAACAACACCGGCGCCAGCAGCATGATTCCGCCCCCGGCGGCGACGCGGTCGAACGTTGCCTTCACTAGGCTCTGCCCCAAGGTCAACGCGCGCCCATAAACGTCCAGCAGCGGCACCCCACCGAGCCCATCCCGGTCTTTGGCCGGCACATTGAACCCCACCATGTCCGGCGCAAGACTGATCTCGACCGGCATCTTGTGCAGCTTGCGCAGGATTTCGAGGAGCCGCTTCTCGGCCGAATGCGGCAGCGCGACGACGATGCGGTCGATCTTGAGCTGGCGCGACAGCTCGACCAGATCGGCGGTCGTGCCGTGCGGCTGCTGGCACAGCGCGAGACCGGCAACGCCGCGCCCGGCCCGGTCGTCGAACACCCCGACGATCTCGATCGCCTCGGGACACGCCGCGAGCCGCTGCACCAGGCGCTCGGCGAGGTCGCCGGTACCGTACACCGCGACTTGCTGCTTCAGCCTGCCCGCGGTCCGCCAGCGCGCGAGCAGAGCCGACAGCACGAGGCGCACCACAAGGATGCCGACCAGCGCCATCAACGCCCAGACCAGCAGCCATGCGACCAGCGGCGCGCGTTGCGCCGCGTTCGGCTGCAGCACGGCCATGCCGGCGATCAACGCGAAGCCGAATGCCGCCAGCGCGTGCACCGCGCCCTCGATAAACTGCTCGAAAAAACGCTGCTGCGTGATCTCGCGCGGCTGCGCCAACCCGTTCTGCGACGCGCGCGTCATCAGCGCCAGGACCAGCGCGCCGGTCAGCGCCGCCAGCGGCGGCAGCGGCCAGCCAATCCCCCGCTGCATACAAAACCCCGCCGCGCCGCCGGCCAGAACGACGAGCAGGTCGGCAAATTGCACCGCCGAGGCGACCGCCGCGGCCGGAATGCGCGGCGGCCGCCGTGTCTCGAGATCGACCCTGCGCAGCCGCGGCTGCGGCGCACGCTGGGTGCGGCGCGAAGAGCCGGGGGCGAGGCGGTCGGGCGCTCCGGGCAGCCGCCCGCTCGCCAGCGCCGCCGGCCGCAGGCCCGAGGCGGCAGCCGCGATCCCGGCGTCGGCGAAACGTTGCGGGGAAGTGGTGGTCATGACGTGGCTCGGCGACGGGCGAACGATGTTTGCGGCAGCGCGCCGAGTTGCGGGTCGCCATGCGGCGGCCCGGCGCCAAGCCGGGGTACTTTATCCGTTACTCGAAGCGCATTCATGGCAATGATGATTAAAGTTTCCGTCTCAAGGGATCGCTGGCGACGTGCCCGTCGTGTTTCATCCGTCGGAGCTTAGGGCCAAAGCGTTGCGGCTTCCTTTCGCACTGGCAAAAACCGCCGGCGCGGCGCTGCTGATCGCGGCCCTGGCGCTGCCGGCCGCCGCCGAGGAAGCGGCGCATGGCATGGTGGTATCGGCGCATCGTGCGGCGACCGCCGCCGGGGTGGCGGCGCTGAAGGCCGGCGGTAATGCGGTCGACGCGGCGGTTGCGGTCGGCTACGCGTTGGCGGTCGTCGATCCCTGCTGCGGCAATATCGGCGGCGGCGGGTTTATGCTGATCCGCCTTGCCGACGGCCGCACCGCCTTTGTCAATTTCCGCGAGACCGCGGCGGCCGCGGCGACGCCGGAGATGTATCTCGACGCGGCCGGCAACCCAGTGCGCGAGGCGAGCCTTGACGGCTACCGCGCGGTCGCAGTGCCGGGCACCGTCAAAGGCTTCGATCTGGCGCTCGCCCGCTATGGTCGGCTGACGCGCGACGCGGTAATCGCGCCGGCAGTCGCGCTGGCCCGCGACGGCTTCGTTCTCGGCGAGCCCGACGCTGCGATCCTGGCGCGCGGCGCCAAGCGCCTCGCCGCCGACCCGGAGGCTGCGCGCATCTTCTTACACCCCGACCGCGCGCCGTTAGCGGCGGGCGAGCGTCTTGTTCAGCCGGAGCTGGCCGCGACGCTCGAACGGATAGCGACCGATGGTTCCGACGCGTTCTACCGGGGCCCGATGGCCGCGGCGCTCGCCACGGCGATGGCCAGGCATGGCGGGCTCGTTACCGAAGCCGACCTCGCGGGCTACCGGGCGACCGAGAGCGCGCCGCTTGCCTGCGCCTATCGCGGCTACCGCGTCGTCTCGGCGCCGCCGCCGAGCAGCGGCGGCATCGGCTTGTGCGAGAGCCTCAACATCCTGTCCGGCTACGAGCTCGAACCACCCGGGTTTCATTCGGCACATGCGGTGCACCTCGCTGTCGAGGCGATGCGGCGCGCGTTCTTCGACCGCAACACCCAGCTCGGCGACCCCGATTTCGTCGCCAATGCCGGCATGCCGGCCTTGCTCTCGGCCGAAAACGCTCGGCATGCCCGCACCGCCATCGAGCCCGACCGGGCCACGCCGTCGGCTAGCTACAACGCTGAAGGGAGCCGAGAAATGCCGCAGACCACGCATTACTCGGTGGTCGACGGCGCGGGCAACGCGGCTGCGGTCACTTACACGCTCAACGGCAATTTCGGCGCCGCGGTGGTGACGCCCGGCACAGGCATCCTGCTCAATAACGAGATGGACGATTTCACCGTCAAACGCGGCACACCGAACCAGTTCGGCCTCGTCCAAGGGGATCCGAACGGCATCATGCCCGGCAAGCGCCCGCTGTCGTCGATGACGCCGACGATCGTCGAGCAGGACGGCCGTCCGGTCTATGTGCTCGGCAGCCCCGGCGGCCCGCGCATCATCACCGCGGTACTGGAAACCACGATGAACCTGATCGACTTCGGGATGTCGCCGGACGCGGCTGTCGCTGCACCGCGCTTTCACCACCAGTACCTGCCCGACACGGTGTTTTATGAGACCGGGGGCCTGCCGCCGGAGACGCTGCGCCGGCTGGAGACAATGGGCTACAGCCTCAAGGAGCAGCCGCCGTGGGGTGCGGTCGAACTGATCGCGATCGCACCCGATGGCCGCCGCGTCGGAGTCAACGACCCGCGCCGCCCGGCCGGGGCCGCGCTCGGCTACTGATCGCCGCGCTCGGCGAGCCACGCCGCCATTACCGCCGGCGGTATCGCAAAGGTCTCGTTCAGCACCTCGGCCGAGGCGACCCGGTCGGTGCGGAAATGGCGGATGTCATTGCGCAGCTCGCACCACGCGCAGATCAGCGTCGCCTCGACATAATAGGCGAGCGCAAACGGCTGGATCACCCGCGCGGTGCGCCTGCCGTCACCGTCTTCGTAGGCGATGCGCAGCTTGCGGCCGTTGCGGATCGCGCGGCGGATGGTGGTCGGCAGCTCGCGCCGCGTCGGCACCGGCGCACCGCTTTTCGACACGTAAACCGGCGCATTCAGATAATCGCGCAGCGGGTCCGGCACCACCAGGCTGACTTTTGACAGCACGCTTTCGGCCGCCTTTTGCAGGCCGGGATCGCCGGTGCGTGCCAGCAGCCGCACGCCGACCGCGATCGCTTCGGCCTCGTCTTCGGTGAACATCAGCGGCGGCAGCTCGAAGCCGCGCCGCAGCACGTAGCCGATTCCCGCCGCCCCATCGATCGGAATGCGTCGCGCCTGCAATGTCGCGATGTCGCGATAGACGGTGCGGGCCGTCACTTCGAGCGCCTCGGCGATTGCCGCCGCGGTCACCGGCGTGGCTGCCGCACGCAGGACGCGCAGGATGTCGAACAGCCGGTCGGCCCGCCGCAGCGGCATTCGCTCGCTCTCCTGACAAAACGTTGTCAGCAGAGCGAGCGTACACTGCTCACGGATCCAGACAAGGAGGTCGTCGTGGCAATCGAAGCCAGTGGGTTCGCCGTGTTTCGGGAACAGGTCGATCGGCGCGTCTACGAGCCGGGTTTTGGCTTATGGCTGCGGCTCGGAAAGCCGGTTCGGCGGCTGTGGCGGAGGATGGTCGACCTGCCCGACCGCGGCGCCGCGGCGGCCGACTGCATGCCCTCCGAATTCTACCGCTTTCCGCCGTTCTAGGAGGAGGCAATGGCAACGATCCGAACCGATTACGAGGCTGTGCCGTGGGCCCCCTGCACCGAGATGTTCGGCGCGGCTGCGGTCTATGACGGAACGCCGATCATCGAGGCAAAGACCCTGGCCGACCGCCGCCAGGAGGGGG
>JAFAWI010000113.1 GCA_019241915.1 Alphaproteobacteria bacterium | reverse complement strand
GTAGCGCGAAGCGGGGTTGCGGAATTTCTGATAGCAGGAGGCTTGCGGTTTCGGGAAGCGGACGGCAGTGACGATCTCGGCGGGCTCGAGCGCCGTTTCGAACATGCCTGTGAAGAAATTGTCGGCCGCGATCTCGCGTTTCGTGGTGTGCACGGTCGCGTTGAGCCCGACCACTGCCGCCGGGTAATCGGCGGCCGGGTCGTTGTTGCTGATCGACCCGCCGAGCGTGCCGCGGTTGCGCACCGCGGGGTCGCCGATCATCCCCGCCATCGCGGCGAGTCCCGGAATGCCCTGCTTGACGATCGGCGAGCGGTTAACCTCAGCGTGCCGGTTCATCGCGCCGATGACGATCGCGTCGCCGGCGTCGCTAATGCCGCGCAAGGATGGGATCGCGGCAAGGTCGACCAGATCCGACGGGCGGGCGAGCCGGAACTTCAGGGTAGGGATCAGGGTCATCCCGCCGGCGACGAGCTTCGCCTCCTCGTTGGCGCCAAGCAGGTTAGCGACCTCATCGAGGCTCGTCGGCTTGTGATAGTTGAATTCGTACATCGGGCTCTCCCTATTCCGCGGCGAGCGGCGATCGGTGATGTTGGATGAGGCGCCACAGCCTCTCGGGCGTCGCCGGCATATCGAGATGGCGGATGCCGAGCGGTTTCAGCGCATCGACGAGGCCGTTGGTGATCGCCGCCGGCGCGCCGATCGCGCCCGCCTCGCCGCAGCCTTTGACGCCAAGCGGGTTGTGCGTGCACGGGGTCATGTTGGTCGACAATTTGAAGTACGGCAGATCGTGGGCGCGCGGCATCGTGTAGTCATTGTACGAGCCGGTCAGCAATTGGCCGGTTTCCTTGTCGTAGACGCAGCCTTCCAGCAACGCCTGGCCGATTCCTTGGGCGAGGCCGCCATGGACCTGCCCCTCGACGATCATCGGGTTGAGGATGCGCCCGAAATCGTCGCTGGCGGTGAAATTGACGACCGCTACTTGACCGGTTTCGGGGTCGATCTCGACCTCGGCGATGTGGGCGCCCGATGGGAACGTGAAATTCTTCGGATCGTAGAACGCGGTCTCGTCGAGGCCCGGCTCCAGCTCGTCATGCGGGAAGTTGTGCGGCACATAGGCGGTCAGCGCCACCTCGCCCAGCGTCTTCGAGCGGTCGGTACCGGCGACGGTGAACTTGCCGTCCTTGAACTCGACATCGGCCTCAGCGGCCTCGAGCAGATGGGCGGCGATCTTGCGCCCCTTCGCGACGACCTTGTCCATCGCCTTGACGATCGCGGTGCCGCCAACGGCTAGAGAGCGCGAACCATAGGTCCCCATGCCATAGGGGATCTTGTCGGTATCGCCGTGGACGATCTCGACGCTTTCGATCGGGATCCCCAATGTGTCCGCGACGAGTTGCGAGAAGGTCGTCTCGTGACCCTGGCCATGACTGTGCGAACCGGTCAACACCGTGACGCTGCCGGTTGGATGGACGCGGACCGCGGCGGATTCGAAGAGGCCGGCTCTTGCGCCCAACGAGCCTACGACTGCCGATGGGGCAATGCCGCACGCCTCGATATAGGTGGCGATGCCGAGGCCGCGTAATTTGCCGCGCGCCTCCGCATCACGGCGCCGCGCTTCAAAGCCCTCAACATCGGCCGCCTTCAGCGCCAAATCGAGGGTCGCGAAGTAGTCGCCGCTGTCGTATTGGAGGGCGACCGGGGTCTGATAAGGGTAGGCGTCCTTCGCGATGAAATTGCGGCGGCGCAGCTCGGCCGGGTCCATTCCGAGCTCGTCGGCGGCGAGGTCGACGATGCGCTCGAGCAGAAAGCTCGCCTCGGGGCGTCCCGCCCCGCGATAAGCATCGACCGGGACGGTGTGGGTGAAAACGGCCTTGGTCTCGACATAGATCGCCGGGGTCATGTAGGTGCCGGCAAGCAGCGTTCCGTAGAGGTATGTCGGGATCGAGGTCGCGAAGGTCGACAGATAAGCGCCCATATTGGCGATCGTCGAGACCTTGAGCGCGACGAACTTCGCATCACGGTCGAGGGCGAGCTCGACATGGGTGACATGGTCGCGCCCATGCGCGTCCGACATGAAGCTCTCGGAGCGTTCCGCGGTCCATTTGACGGGCCGCCTCAGCTTGCCGGAGGCCCAGGTCACGATCGCCTCTTCGGCGTAGTGATAGATCTTCGACCCGAAGCCGCC
>JAFAWI010000061.1 GCA_019241915.1 Alphaproteobacteria bacterium | reverse complement strand
TTGCGCGCGACCCCCGTTATCAATTCGGTCGAACGCGCGCGCGGCTGAACGGCGGCTCCGCGTGATCATCCTCGGCATCGGCAGCGACCTGATCGACATTCGTCGCATCGAGAAGACGATCGAGCGCTACGGAGACAAATTTCTCGACCGCATCTTCACCGAGACCGAGCGCCGGCGCTGTGACCGGCGCACCAACCGCACCGCCAGCTATGCACGCCGTTTTGCCGCCAAGGAAGCGGCGGCCAAGGCGCTCGGCACCGGGTTCCGCCGCGGCGTGTTCTGGCGCGACCTCGGGGTTGTCAACCTGCCGGGCGGCCAGCCGACGATGCTGCTGACGGGCGGCGCGTTGCAGCGGCTGGAGGCGATGACGCCGGCGGGGATGGCGGCGCGGCTGAGCGTGACCATCACCGACGAGCCGCCGCTCGCGCAGGCGGTCGTCATCATCACCGCGGAACCCGCGCCGGACACTGCCGGTGGCTAGGGCCGCGCCGCCGCCTACCGCCGCCCTTGGCTTGACTTGCCGCGTCCCGCGCGGCCTTATCGCGGCGCTCTTTCGCCGCCGCCCGGAACACTCATGAAAGCCATCGCCAAGAAGAAATCGACGGGCGGCGTGTTCGAGACCGTCAAGACCATCGTCTACGCGATCCTGATCGCGCTCGTCGTCCGCACGGTCGCCTACGAACCGTTCAATATTCCGTCGGGTTCGATGATCCCGACCCTGCTGGTCGGCGACTATCTCTTCGTCTCCAAATTCTCCTACGGCTACAGCCGGTTCTCGCTGCCGTTTGGGTTGCCGTTGTTCTCGGGCCGTATCTTTGCCTTCGGTAGGCCGCAACGCGGCGATGTCGTCGTCTTCAAGCTGCCGACCGACACCTCGACCGATTACATCAAGCGGATCGTCGGCCTGCCCGGGGACAAGATTCAGATGATCCACGGCCAGCTCTACATCAACGGCCAGCAGGTGCCGCGCCGCCAGGTCGACGATTACCAGTACCAGGAGGGCGGCACGTTCCTCTTGATGCACGAATACATCGAATCGCTGCCGCGCGAGCCGGGCGAGAAGGCCTACGACCACCCGATCATCAAGATCGGCGACGACGGGCCGCTCGACAACACCGCGGTCTACGAGGTGCCCGAAGGCCACTACTTCGCGATGGGCGACAACCGCGACAACTCGCAGGACAGCCGCGTGATGTCGGCCGTCGGCTTTGTGCCGGCCGAGAACCTCGTCGGCAAGGCGCAGTTCCTGTTCTTCTCGACCGACGGCTCGGCAGCGTGGTGGGAAGTCTGGAAATGGCCGTTTGCCGTGCGCTACAGCCGCCTGCTGAACGGGGTGCACTAGCGGCATGCCCGACACCGCTGGGCCGACGGCGGCCGGCGACGAACTTGTTCAAGCGCTCGGTCATACGTTTTCCGCGCCCGAGCTGCTGCGCGAGGCATTGACCCATCCCAGCATCCTGGGCGAGCAGCCCACAGCAAACAGAGGGGCGCGACGCAAGCGGCCTCCTCCCAGCTATCAGCGGCTGGAGTTTCTCGGCGATCGCGTTCTCGGTCTGGTGATCGCAGAGCTGCTGTGGCGGCGCTACCCGGAGGAGCCCGAAGGTCATTTGACCCGCCGCCTCAGCCAACTGGTGCGCCGCGATGCGCTGGCTCGTGTCGCGCTCGATGTCGGGCTCGATCGTCATTTGCGGATGGCGCGATCGGAAGCGGCGCAAGGTTCTGCGCGCAGTCATCGCGTTCTGGCAGATGTCTGCGAGGCGGCGATCGCCGCGCTCTATCTCGACGGGGGTCTTTCGGTAGCGTCCGCGTTTATCGGCCGTTGGTGGGCGCCGCTTATCGCCGAGGTCGATGTGCCGCCGCAGGAGGCCAAGGTGTCGCTTCAGGCGTGGGCGGAACGTCGCCGCTTGGGCTTGCCTGAATACCGGTTGCTCGAGACCACAGGACCGGCTCATGCGCCGATGTTCACCGTCGCGGTGCGGGTGGCCGACCGCGACCAGGCGACGGCCACGGCGTCTTCCAAACGCGCGGCCGAAACCGAAGCGGCGGCCGCGCTGCTGCGGCAGCTGACGATGGAGCGGGAGGCGGAGGGGCGGTGACCCGTTGCGGCTATGTCGCGCTGATCGGCGCGCCCAACGCCGGCAAATCGACGCTGCTCAACCAGCTCGTCGGCCAGAAGCTGGCGATCGTGACGCCAAAGGTGCAGACCACGCGCTCGCGGCTGCTCGGCATCGCCACCGATAACGACACCCAGCTGATCTTTGTCGATACGCCGGGCATCTTCGCGCCGCGCCGGCGCCTCGACCGCGCGATGGTCGCGGCGGCGTGGGCCGGGGCGCTCGACGCCGACGCGACGGTGCTGCTGGTCGATGCCGCACGCGGCGTCGACGACGATACGCAACGCATCATCGAGCAGCTCAATGCCCGCGACCGCACGGCGTTGCTCGCGCTCAACAAGGTCGATCTGGTCCGCCGAGAGCTGTTGCTGGGGCTGGCCGACCGGCTGTCCAAAGCAGGCCCGTTTGCGGAAATCTTCATGATTTCCGGCCTCACCGGCGACGGGGTTGCGGATCTGCGCCGCTATCTCGCCGCGGCGCTGCCGGAGGGGCCATTTCTGTTCCCGCCCGACCAACTGTCCGATGCGCAAGAGCGCTTTCTCGCCGCCGAGGTGACGCGCGAGCAGGTGTTCCTGCAGCTGCACGACGAGCTGCC
>JAFAWI010000571.1 GCA_019241915.1 Alphaproteobacteria bacterium | reverse complement strand
GATCGGCCAACCCATTGCAGACGCCGGCAAGCCTAACCGGCGCCAATTTCTCGGTGTTTCGACCGTCGGCATGGCGGCAATGGGCGCCGCCGCCGGTCTTGCCGCCTCGTCGCCGCCGGCGCTCGCCGCGCCGGCGAAAAATGCCGGTCTGACGCACACCAAGATCGTCGGCCTGATGCTGGCTCATGAGCAGTTCCGGCTGCCCGAACTGGTTGAGATCGGCCAGGCGGCGGCGCGTGCGGGCTTCGGTCTGCTGGCGACGAGCGATCATTTCCAGCCCTGGCAGGCCAATGAGCAGCACGCCGGTGCGGCCTCGGTGACGATGGGCGCGCTCGGCGGCCGGGTACAGTCCGCCTGGGTCGGCACCACAGTCACCTGCCCGACGATGCGCTATCATCCGGCGGTCGTCGCGCAAACCTTCGCCTCGCTGAGCCAGCTGCACCCCGGCCGGCTGTTTCTCGGGGTCGGCTCGGGCGAGGCGCTCAACGAACAGGCCGCCGCGGGCAACTGGCCGAAATGGCCGGAGCGCTGGGAGCGGCTGGCCGAAGCGATCGAGATCATCCGCGCGCTATGGAGCGGCGACAAGGTCACCCGGCAGGGCAAGTACTACACGGTCGACGGCAAGCTCTACGACCCGCCGGCCCAGCCGATCCCGCTGCTGACCGCGGCCAACGGCAAGAAATCGATGCGGCTCGCGGGCCAGCACGGCGACGGGCTCATCACCGACCCGCTGACCTGGAAGAAGTTCAAGTCCGAATGGGAGGCCGGCGCCCAGGCCGCCGGCAAGAACACCGCCGACATGCCGGTCCTGATCGAGCAGTTCGTCGTCGTCGGCAGCGAGGATGACGCGAAAAAGGCCGCCGAGCTGTGGCGCTTCCTGCCCAAGGGGTTCAAGAAATACTACAACATCGCCGACCCGGCCGAGATCCAGCGCGAAGCCGAAGCCGAGGTGCCGCTCGACCAGATCGTCGCCGATTGGGCGGTCGGCACCGATCCGAAAGTGCACCGCGGCAAGATCGCCGAGCTGTTCGACAGCGGCGCGACGATCGTCAACATCCATTCCGGCCAGGCCGACCAGAAAAAGGTGATCGACTTCTACGGCAGCGCGGTGCTGCCGCACGTTACCGGTTGAGCGGCTATTCCTGGGCGTAGCGCCACGGCTTTGCGGGCTGCGGCGCGGTCTCGTCGATCGTCCACTGCGGCAGCGCGATGCCGTCCGAGACATCGCTGAACACCATGCGGACGCGCGTGCCGACACCGACGCTTTTGACCATCTCGGGCGGTGCCAGCTCCCCGTCCGGGGTCACCAGGTTGCCGATCACGCGCAGCGCCTCGTCGGCCGTCGGCTCGCCCTTTTGGGTGTCGAGATCGACGAGCAGCACCATGTACGGCGTCTTGCCGCGGAACGCCGGCTGTATCGCGTGGTGCACTTCGGTGTACGAGTGCACGGCACCCTTGCCTTCGACCGGCTTCCACGTCGATCCGCGCGTCATGCACCACGGGCAGGCGGTGGTCGGCGGATAGCGCAGCCTGCCGCAGCCGTTGCACGCCTGCAGGTGGTAGTCATGCGCCCGGCAGTGCTTGAAATATTCGACGTTCTCGACATCGAGATCGTCGATCCGCAGCCCCATGCCCATGTATTCGCCGTCGATCGTCGCCATTCACGTTCTCCAATTTTTTCGCTCGGTCCGTTGCTGCATCGATTCACCAGCCCTTGCGCATCACCATCGACGAGGCGGTCGCCGGGTTGGCCCAGCCGAGATTGGCGCTGACCTCGACGTCCTTGACCTGACGGCAGCCGCCTTCCTTGTAGTCGTAGGTATGCCGGCGCTTGCCGTCGGGGCCGACCGGGCACGAGTCGTCGGCGTCGTGACGCAGCTGACGCGTGTTTTCGATCACCATGTTCATGCCGTGCGTGTAGCCCTCGCACAGATGGCCGCCCGAGGTGTTGTTGGGCCGTTTGCCGCCAAGCGTGATCGTGCCGTCCGAGACGTATTGCCCGCCGTCGCCCTTTTTGCAGAACCCGTAATCCTCGAGCTGCAACATCGTCGTGAAGGTGAAAGCGTCGTACGACCCTGTGACATCGACATCTTCCGGGCCGACCCCTGAGTTAGGCCAGAGGATGTCCTTGGCGTAGTAACCGCCGACCCGCGAGATCGGGCCGTGCTGGTAATGCATGTCGAGCCGCGGCTTGTTGCAGCGGCCGACGACGCCGCGGATCAGCACCAGCGGCTGTTTCATGTCCTTCGCGCGCTCGGCGCGGGTGACGATGACGCAGGTGCCGTTATCGGTCTCGACGCAGCAATCCAACAGGTGCAGCGGTTTGCAGATAAAGCGGCTGTTGATCACGTCCTCGACCGTAAACCGCTTCTTGTAATAGGCCTTGGGGTTGTTCGAGGCGTGGCGCGAGTGGAACATCTTCACATGTGCCACCTGCTCCGGCGTCGTGCCGTAATCGTACATGTGCCGCATAAAGGTCGGCGCGAAGCTCTGCCCGGCGCTCTGCCAGCCATA
>JAFAWI010000461.1 GCA_019241915.1 Alphaproteobacteria bacterium | reverse complement strand
GCACCGGAAAGCCCGATGCCACTGAGACGGCGCGGCGCAAGGTTTCGTCGAGAAAAGCGATCCTGCCGACATCGAGGCGATAGCCGGTTGCGGCGATGACGTGATCGACCGTGACGCTGCGCTCTTCGACCCCGGTCAGGTGCAGGTTGACCTTGCCCCCCACCAGCTCGACCGCGTGCGGCGCACAACCGTTGCGGCAAGCGACGCGGCCCTCGATCCGCTCGCGCATGTACCAGCCGCCGGCGGGACCGAGCCAGGTGCTGACGATGCGCCAGCGGAGGTCGGGCGGCAGCTGATGGAACAGCAGCGGCGCCTCGGTATAGAAGAAGCTGCGCCAGCCGGGGCCAATGCCGGTCTGCGGTGCGCGCAGCCGCTCGGACAAGGTGCGCGATTGCGGCGGCGGGCTGTGAAACGGCAGCTCCTCACGGCGCGAGATCAGCTGCACCGCAGCGCCCTGCTCGTGCAGCAGCGCAGCGACATCGATCGCCGACGAGCCGCTGCCAATCACCGCGACCTCGCGGCCGCGGAAGCAATCCAGTGCGGCATGCCGCGCGCTGTGGGTGACAAGCTCCTCCGGGCAACCGGCAAACAGCGGCGGCAGATGTGCGAAATCGCTGATGCCGATGCCGATCACCACCTTGTCGGCCGCGACGATCTCGCCGTCGTCGAGCTGCACGGCAAAGGCATCGCCCGAGCGGCGGACCGACACCACCAGCCGCTCCTCGACCTCGGGCACAAAGCGCTGTTGAAAGGTGACGCCGTAATCGATGAAATCCTCGCGCGGGACCGGGTAGGCTTCGTCGGCATAGAACAGCTGCCGCTCAGCGCAGAACGCATCGAGCGTCAGGCTGTCGTCCGGATCGGCGAGGTTGGAGGCGAAGCCTTCCGACTTCAGCAGCATCCCGCGCGGCATCTTGGCCTGCCAGTTGAACATCGGCTTGCCGAACAGCCGGAACGCAACGCCGCGCGCGCGCAGATGAGCGGCCAGCGACAATCCGTAGGGGCCGGCGCCGACGATCACGATGTTGTTCGACACACTGGGTCCTTGTTTGCTGCAGGGGCGCGGGCGCCGCGACGTCAGCCGGCCGCAGGCTGCGGCGTAGAGTGCCGTTCAGTCGTAAACGAAGGCATAACGGCAGGCCGTCGCAGAGCCGCCGAGTGGGCCGGCTCGGGCAACTCGCGAACGTGCCGCGCGACATGCGCCGCAAGGCGTGCGGACAGCGCGGCGATCAACAGCGTCGGGTTTGCCTGGCCCGAGGTCGGAAACACCGCGCTGCCGGCGACGAACAGGTTGGGGGTGCCGTGGACGCGGCAGTCGCGGTCGACGGAGCCGCTCTTCGGATCGCGCGCCATTCGGATCGTGCCGATCTGGTGGTAGCCGTCGGTCATCTGGTCCCAGACCCGCGGCGCGCGTTCTTCGGCCGGGAAATGGTGTTCGAGCCGTCCGATCCCGGCGGCGCGCAGATCGCGGTCGATGACCTCATGTCCGGCGATGACCGAACGGGCATCTTCGTCGCTGTAGCGCAGGTCGATCTTGAGGCGCGGCATGCCGAGCGCATCGCGCACCCCCGTGAGGCTTACGGTGCTGGCGAGGTTCGGCGCCTGCTCGGCGTGGTAGAACAGGGCGTAGCGCCGCGCCTTGTTGCGGATAAAGAAACCCGGAAGCCGCGGCGTACCGATATAGCGGCGCCACAGGAAGCGCAGGGTCTCGCGCGCCGCTTCGGGCAAGTCCGCGAGCACGTTCGCCAGGTGGCGGGCCACCGCATCGGCGCCGCGTTCGAGATATTTGCGACGGATCGCCTCCGGCTCCAGCAGGCGCCCGAGCCCGGGGGTGGCCAGGCTCAGATAGGCGAGCGAGAGGATCGCGCTGCGATGCGTCGGATCGGCGAGCAGCGGATTGTCGGGCCACGCCGCCATGTTGAGCAGGCGGTGCCGCTGCTGCGCCCTGCCGCTGATCGTGATGCGCCGCCGCGCGTAGCGGCCGCTCGCATCGACAAAGAAATCGAACGCGTCGGCGGCCGGTCCAGGCTCGAACACGATGTCCGCGATGCGCCCCTCGAAATGGCCCATATAGGCGCGGCCGAGCCAGCCCGCGGCGCCACCGAACAGCCGCGGCCGATCGAGGCGCGAGGCCAGCATCAGCCGCGTCGTCTCCAGCCCGCCGCAGGCGAGCACGACGGCACGCGCGCGCATTGTCGTGCGGCGGCCGGAGGCAAGACCGACGCAGACGCCGTCGATCCTGCCGGTCACGGGGTCGACCTCGATCCGAGTCGCGGTCGCGCCGAGCACAATGCCGAGCCCCGGATCGCGGGTCAGGGCCGCGGCGTGCAGCCGCCGCAGGTTGCGGCCCTCGCTCCAGCGTTCGAGCCGGTCGATCCGACAATCGGGCATCGCCGGCGTGTCGGCCGATACCGAAAATTCCGCCGGACCCGCATTGAGATAGCCCATGGCAGCCCGGTACCACGGGCGGATGTCGTCATGCGTCAGCGGCCAGCCGCCGAGCGGGACGTGCGGCCGGTCGGCAAAGTCGATGTCGTCGAACGGGACGCAGCGCCCGCCCCACAACAGCGAGGTGCCGCCGAGCGCGCGGCGCACCGCGATCCGCATCGGCGCGTGGCGCCGCGGATCGGCGATCTCGGCATCGGCAAGGTCCTGAAACTGCGGATCGAAGCCATCGGCGCCGCCGGCCAGCATCACAACCTCGACGCCGTGCCGGCGCAGCTCCAGCGCCTGCACGATGCCGGCCGGGCCCGCGCCGACAATCAGCACCGGCAACGGGCGCGTGTCGGAAGGGATTTCTTGACAGATCATCTTGTAACGAAGCGGCTCCGCATCAGCGCAGAGTGCCCGCGATGGATTACGTAACCCTTGCTCCGGGTCTGGCGCCGTCGTCGCGCCTCGGCTTCGGCTGCGCCAGCGTGATGGGCCGCGTCGGGCGCGCCGCATCGCACCGTGCGATCGCCGCAGCGCTCGATGCGGGTATCACCCATTTTGACGTGGCGCCGCTTTACGGCGATGGCGAGGCCGAAGGCCTGCTGGGCGAGGCGCTGGCCGGCGTGCCGCGCGAGCGCCTCGTGATCGCCAGCAAATTCGGCCTCGAACCGCCGCGCTCGGCTGGCGCGCTGCGCGCGCTGAAGCCGCTCGCGCAAAGGCTCGTCGCCGCGGTACCCGGGGCGCGCGGCATGGTTCGTGCGCTGGCCGGCGGCAGCAATGCGCTCGCCAGCTGCTGCTCGCCTGAGGCTGCCGCGGCCTCGCTCGACCGCAGCCTCGCCGCGTTGCGGACCGATTATCTCGACATCCTGTTCCTGCACGATTGCGCCGCGACCGATTTGAGCGAACCGCTGATCGCGTTCCTCGACCGGCAGCGCGATGCCGGCAAGATCAAGGCTTACGGCGTCGCGACGAACATCGATGCGGCGCTGGCGCTTTACGAGATGCACGCCGACCGACTGGTCTATCAGTTTGCCAATGGCCTTTTTGCGCGCAACGCCGGCCGGCTGGCCGAGGCGCCGGTCGCGATCGTCGGGCACAGCCCGTTCGCCGGCGGCGAACGCTTGCGCGGGCTGGTGCCGCGCAACCAGGTGCACCGGCTGATGTTGTCGCACGCGCTGGCCGACCGAAATGTCGGGGTCGTATTGTGTTCGATGCTCGATCCGGCGCATCTCGCCGCAAATTTAGCCGTCGCGGAACAGCCGCCGGCCGGCGACGAGGAGCTTGTCGCGGCGATGATGGCCGCCGCCGACTGAGCCGAACGACACCGGCGCCTTGCACGCGCTCTGGGTCTTTGTCACCGATTGCGGCGCCAGCGCGGTCACGCTCCCGCTGGCGCTGCTGACGCTGATTTACCTTGCCGCGATGGCCGGCCGGCGCGCGGCGCTGTGCTGGCTGCTCGCGGTCGGCGCCGCCGCCATCGCGATCGGCCTGCTGAAACTGGCGTTCGGCGCGTGCGGGCCAATGGCCGGCGCCATCGTCAGCCCGAGCGGGCACACCGCGATGAGCACGGCAATCTATGGCTCGTTCGCGGTGCTCGCCAGCCGCCGCCTGTGGAGACATTGCCGGGCTGCGGTCCACGTTGCGACAGCCGTCGCGATCGCGGCGATCGGCGTGTCGCGCATCGTGCTGCACCAGCACAACCTCGCCGAGGTCGCCGTCGGATGGGCGGTGGGCGCCGGCGCGACGGCGCTGTTCGCCGTGGCGCTGCGACAGACGGCGGCATCGGTGCCACCGCTGCGCTGGCTGATCATTGGCGGCGCCGCGCTGACGGCGCTGCTGCACGGCACGCAGTGGCCGATCGAGCCGGCCGTGCACGGGATCGCATTCGCGCTGCGGCTGGCGCTGCCGGGGTGCCGCTGATCAGGCGGCGGCGGTGACCGGAGCTGCCGCCGCAAGACCGAGCCGCGCCAGCACATCGCGCACCGGCAGTACCGCGATCTTCGCCGCGGCATAGGCGACGATCGCATCGAGCTGCGCAGGCGTACAGCCGAACGCGGAGGGGCTGTCGGTCACGTCGTGCGTGAAGAAGATGACCCAGCCGCCGCGCGCCTGCGCGTCGTCGATCAGCCGGCACAGCTGCGCCCCGTCAAAATCGCGGGTGTAAATGCTGTTGGCGGCAAGGTCGGCGAGATCGACGATACCGCAGTTGATGCCGCGCCCGGTGCCGCGGCACGTATCGAATCGCCGGTGCGCCGCCGCTTTGGCGCTCTGCGATACGCCGCCGAACGGGTAGGCGAAGTTGCCGGGC
>JAFAWI010000033.1 GCA_019241915.1 Alphaproteobacteria bacterium | reverse complement strand
CAACCGCATGACCATCCACGGGCGCTGGAATGATGCTTCCGACGCGGTGACGCTGATCGATGCGCATCATCATTTCTGGCAGATCGGGCAGAACAAACATCCGGGGCTGCGCGGCGGCCGGCACGATTTCTTTATGGGCGACAACAGAGCGATCCGCCGCGACTACCTGCCGGACGACTACCGCCGCGACGCCGCCGCCCACAATGTTCTCGCCACCGTCCATTGCGAAGCCGAATGGGAGCGCGACGACCAGCTGGGCGAGACGCGATGGCTGAAGGCGCTGCACGACCAAACCGGCATGCCCTCGGCAATCGTCGCGCATGCGTGGTTCGACACGCCGAATTCCGAGGAGATCATTGCGGCGCAGGCAGCTTGCCCACTGGTGCGCGGCATCCGATCGAAGCCGGTCACCGCCGCCTCACCCGATGGCATGACCCCCGGCATCTCCGGTTCGATGCAAGACGAGCGCTGGCTGCGCGGGTTTGCCTTGCTCGAGAAGTACGGTTTGTCGTGGGATTTGCGGGTGCCGTTCTGGCATCTCGAAGAGGCGGCGCAGGTCGCACGGGCTTTTCCCAAGACGCCGATCATCCTCAACCATACCGGCTTCCCGTGGGACCGCAGCGAGGACGGGCTGGCGGCGTGGCGGCGAGGCATGGCGGCGCTGGCGCGCGAACCCAACGTCTGGGTCAAGGTTTCCGAATTCGGGCTGCGCGACCGGTCTTGGGACTACGACGAGAACAAGCGCATCGTGGTCGACGCGATCTCCATCTTCGGCATCGAGCGGGCCGTCTTCGCGACCAATTTCCCGGTCGCGGGCTTGCGCATCGGCTATGACGGCCTGGTCCGGGCGATGAGCCGAATGCTGGCCGAACGCAGCCGCGAGGACCGCGACAAGTTTTTTTGGAAGAACGCCGCCGCCTTCTATCGGCTCGGCGGCTTCTGACGAATCGTCGAGCCGCCGTCGCGCCTCAACGCGTTGTGGCCGATTCCATCATGCTGCGGAAGTTGTTGTAACTGCGACGGTTTCGCGAGCCGCCGCCGCGGGCAACCTGTCGGGTAGCGGCGGGTCTATAGAATGGCGCGTTCCAAGGGGCTTGGGGAGACCCGCGCGTTGCCATCGCAGCTGGTGGTCGTTGTCGACAACAGCGCCACCAATTTGAAGATTTTGAGCCGCTTGGCGGGGTCGTTGGCCGACGCGCTGGCGGTGCAGGCATTCGCCGATCCGGCGGCGGCGCTGGCGGCGTGCGCCGATCAGCGGCCGCAGCTGGTCTTTGTTGCCGGCGAGATGGCGCAGCTCGACGCGGCCGGGTTCATCGAGCAGCTGCACGGGGAGCCGGGATGCGGCGAAGTTCCCGTTGTCGTCATTGCTCCGCAGGACGAGCGCGAATGCGTCGACCGTGCGCTCGATGCCGGCGCCGCGGACCATCTCGCCATCCCCATCGATCCGCTGGAGTTCCGCGCCCGTGCCCGCAATCTGTTGCTGCTGCGGCGTTTTGAGGAGGCGGCTCAAGCAGCCCCGCCCGGCGCTGCGGCGGCCTTGCCGCAGGCGCACGAGCGGCTGTTGCGGGTGATCGATGCCGTGCCGGCGATGATCTGCGCCACCGACGGCGACGGGCGCTACATTTTCTGCAACCAGCGTTTCGCGGCGTTTGTCGGCGAGCGCCCCGGCCGCCTGATCGGACGCCGCCCGGCGGAGGCGCATGACGATGCGCTGGCGCGGCGGCTCGGCGACCGCGATGCGCGGCTGCTCGCGGGTGAGATACTGCCGGCGTCGTTCGAGGAGGAGATTGTCGATCGCGAAGGCAGGCTGTGCGACCTGCTGACGACGAAGGCCGTCTACCGCGACGGCGACGGGACGATGGTGGTGACCGTCTCGCTCGACATCACGGCACGCAAGCGGGCCGAACTCGACCTGATTGCCGTCAAGGAGCAAGCCGAGGTCGCCAACCGCGCCAAGACCGAATTCCTCGCCAATATGAGCCACGAGCTGCGCACGCCGCTCAACGCCATCATCGGCTTTTCGCAGGTCATGGCGGGCGAGATGCTCGGGCCTATCGCGACGACGCGCTATGTCGGCTACGCCCGCGACATCCTGGCAAGCGCCGAGCACCTGCTCGGCATCATCAACGACATGCTCGACGTTTCGAAGCTGGAATCGGGCAAGCTCGAACTGGTCGAGGAGACGATCGACCTGCCCAAAGCCATCGCCGACCTCATCATGCTGGTCGATGGCAAGGCAAAAGCGGCCGACGTGAGCCTCGTCGCGCGGCAGGAGGGCGAGGTGCCGCTGCTGCGGGGCGATCTGCGCAAGGTCAAGCAGATCGCGCTCAACCTCGTAACGAATGCGATCAAGTTCAGCCGGGCCGGCGGCGAAGTCGAGATCGTCCTGGCCAACGAGGGCGACGCCGCGGTGATCAAGGTTGTGGACCGGGGGGTCGGCATGGAGCCGGAAGAAGTCGAGCTCGCGACCACCCGCTTCGGTCAGGTCACCGGCCCCTGGACCCGCGAGCATGCCGGGACCGGGCTCGGCCTGCCGCTCGCCATCGGTCTTGCCGAACTGCACGGCGCAACGCTGGCGATCAAGAGCATCAAAGGGGTCGGCACGACGGTCACGGTCGCGTTTCCGCCGGAGCGTTGCACGGCGGCGCCGGCCGCGTCAGCCGCGCTCCGTTCGGCGGGTTGAGAAAGCATCATGATGGGGGACATCCGTTGCTGCGCTCGTCGATAGCCGCGTTGGGACCCTCGCTGTTCGGCATCCGCGAGTCGCCGTCACGGCTGACGGTGGCGCCGGCGGAGCTGGAAGCGCCGCGTCTCGAAATGGGCCGGATCGAGCGCCTCGCCGTGTTGGGTCTCGGCATCGCCGGGGTGCTGCCGCCGCTTGCGTTCACGGCCCGGCCGGGGGATCTGGGCGCGATCGCGGCAGTGCCGCTCTCGGTGGTGCTGACCGGCTTGTTGATCTTTGCGCCCGCGCTGGTCGGGCTGGTCGCCGCGCTGTCCGGGATCGAGAGCGTGCGCGAAAGCTTTCGGCTGCGCGGCGACCGGGAACACGAACAGGCGGTGCTGCGGGTGTTTGCCGCGGCGGCCGCGGTGGCCTATGCGTTCTGCACCGACGCTTCGGGCATGCCGGGGGAGCCGGCCACCGCGTGCGAGATCGTCGCTGCGCTCGGTCTCGCCGGTGCCTGGGGCCTTCTCGCCTTGACCATCCTCGACCCGGTCGCATCGACACTGCGGCGTCATCTGGGATTGGTCTATGACGCCGCGCTGCTGTCGGCGTTTCTGCATTTCGGCGGACGGCTCGGGGCGCCGTGGGTGCCGCTCTACCTGCTGTGCGATTTTTACGCCGGTTTCCGCTTCGGTTTCGCCGCGCTTGCGGTGGCCGCCCTGTGCGGCGTCGCCGGTTTCGCTCTGGTGGTGGCGACGACGCCGTTTTGGCACCAGCAGCCGTTGTTGGCTGCCGGATTTGCGCTCGCGTTGACGCTGCTGCCGGCTTATGTGGGCGCCATGGTGCGGATGCTCGCGCGCTCGCAGCAGAGCGCGGCAACCGCCCAGGCGGCGCGCACCCGCTTTCTGACCGTGATCAGCCAGGCCCTGCGCGCGCCGCTCGACGAGCTGATCGAGCGCGAGCCGGCCTCGCCCGCGGCGGCGCCGTTCGCGCGGGGGCTGCAGTCGCAGCTGAGCAACGTGCTCGACTTCGCGGCGATCGAGGCCGGGGTGTTCGTGCCGCAGGACGAGGCCTTCGATCTGCATCGTCTGGTGAACGACACGCTGGCGGACCGCCGGGCCGAGACGGCGGCGCGGGGCCGGCGGCTGCGCGTGCATATCGATCCGGCGTTGCCGTACCGGCTGCGCGGCTGGCCCAAACAACTCGCGCAGGTGCTGGAAAACCTGATGCCGCGCGGCCGCGAGACCGGGGTGCGCATCGTGATCGATGCAGCCGGCGTCCGCGACGGCAGATTGTGGCTGCGGCTCACCGTTAGCGACGATTCGTTGCCGGCCAGTCTTGCCGAGGCGGAAGCGGTGCTGCGTCCGGTCGAGGGAGCCGCGCCTCCCGCCGGCGGTGCGGTGCACGACGCGTTTCGCGTGGCGGTCGCCAAGCGGCTGATCGACTTGATGAGGGGCACCATTGCCTTTGGCCCGACAGGCGCGCGCGGGCGGGCGCTCACCGTGACGCTGCCGTTCGAGCTCGACGAGCCGGCCTTTGGTGGGCCGCTCGACCTCGCCGAGTGCCTGGTGCTGATCGCCAGCGAAGACGGCCAGTTCGTGAGCGAGATTGCCGAACCGCTGCATGCCTGGCACGGCGACCCGCGCTGGATCGACGGGTTCGGCGGCACAATCGGCTTTCTCGACGACCGTGCTGGTAGCTGCAGCGTGCTCGTCGTTGATGGCCGCAGTCATGTGCTGGCGGCGTTGACGTTTGCGCACCGCGCCGCGACCGCCCCGTCGCCGCCCTCGTTTATCGTCGCGGTGGCCGACCCGGCACAGATCGACGGTTTTCTCGAACTCTCCGACGGCGAGGTCGACGCGGTGCTGGCCGCGCCGCTCGACGCGCAGCTGCTGGCGAACGCGCTGCATTCGCTGCCGCTGTGGCGCAGCCCGCCGGCGCGGCCGGTGGTAGTTCCCGAAGGGCCGGCCGGAGAGCCGGCCCCGGCCGCCGCGCCGCAGCCGCTTTACCGGGCGCCGGCAGCTCAACCTTCCGCAGACCCCCAGGTGACCCCGATCTCGGCGCATCCTCGCTTTGGCGGCGAGTCCGTGGTGGTCGATGTGCAGGCGCTGGCGGCGCTGCGGCGGCTCGGCGGCGGCGAAGCCTTTCTCGAAGAGGTGATCGAAACCTTTCGCGGCGACGCCGCCGAGATCATGCAGCGCATCGAACGCGCCGCGGCGATGGCCGACACCGCCGCCTTCGGCCGCGGTTTGCAGGCGCTGCGCAGCTGCGCAGCCAATCTCGGCGGACTGCGCCTGTGCGAGGTCATCCAATCGCTGCGCACCGTCGGTGTGGCCGAGTTGCGCGAACAAGGCACCGGCCTGGCGCGGCGGCTGGCGGACGAACTGGTGCGGCTCGAGGCCGCGCTTGCGGAACACCTGCCTGAGCCTGGCCGGCGACGGAGCTGATCCGCCGCCCGATCCTTTCTTAGCCGTCGAGCGCGGTGCGCAACGGCTGCCAGCGCGCCAGCTTTTCGGCGAAGCCAAGGCTCGCATGGGCCGGGCTGGTCGACGGTAGATGCAAGTAGTTGATGTCCGGCCGCCGTATGAAGTGCCGGTCGTAAAGCCGCCGGGCGCCGCCGCCGTTGAACGCCACGGTGCGGATACCGGGATGCGTGTCCAGCAGGTCGTGGATCGAGTTCGGAACTTCGCGCTTGATCTCGGAATCGAGGCTGGCGCGCCGTTCCGCCATCGCGCAGACGTCCCAAACGGCGATGCCACGTTGGGCGAGGAAACGCACCCGCGCGTCGTAGTCCGGATCGAGCGGCTGTTCGAACAGCGCAAAGACGATCGGCCAGAACAGGTTGCGCGGATGAGCGTAGTACTTGACCTGGCGCAGCGACTCCTCGCCCGGCAGCGTCCCCAGCACCAGCACCCGCGAACGCGCATCCGCGAACGGCGCAAAGCTCCGTTTGCGTCCGACCGCGGCCGGGTCGCTCAGGCGACGTAGCGCCCCAGCCGCACCGCAGTCTGCCCCTTGATCAGCCGGCGCGACGGCATGATCAGCACGCAATCGTCGTAGGGCGTGCGGATTTCGCGGTCGTCGTCGTGCCCGATCACCGTGCCCTTCTTTGCGATGAGCTCGAGCCCGACATAGGGTGCCACGAACTCGAAGCGGCTGCCGGTGATGGTCACGGCCTCGGTGACCTCGATCACCCGCTGCTTCGGCGCTGCGACGAAATCGCGGCCGCCGAGCGCGGCGACATCGTCTCGGGTCACGGTGCCGAGCGCGATCAGAAAGCGCAGCGTCACATCGGTCGCCACCTCTGCGGCCCGCTTCTCCCAGTGTTGCCCGGCCTCGATCAACAGCGCGGTCTTGGGCGAGGCCGGATCGCCGAAGCCGCCGTAGTCGCGCATTCGCGGCCCCGCGGCATGGCCGGGATCGCACATGACGATCTCGGGGATGCCGACGTTGCGCGCCAGCTCGCGCGATTTATCGAGCGTCCCGGCGAGCATCAAGGGGGCGGTCGCGTACTGCATCGAATGCAGATCGAGCAGGTAGTCGGCGGCATCGACAATCGGCCGCATCGCGCGCGCCCGTTCCAGCTCGGCGGAGCGTCGCGGACCGTCGAGCGTCGCCGGCGACCACAACCGGTTGAAATCCTCGTCGATGTAGCGCGAGGCCACCGGGTAGCGGGCATCGAATTCGAGGTACGCCGCGACATTGTTAAAGCCGAGCGTCAGCTTGCCGCGGCGCGGCCGGATGCCGGCTTGGAACAGCCTGTCGATCGCGATCGCGCCGCAGATCTCGTTCCCGTGCGTCAGGCCCAGGACGGCAACATGCGGTCCCGGTTCGCCGGCGGCAAATGTAGTGACGTAGTCGACGCCGGTATTGCCGGCGCGGTAGGGCGAAATGTCGGGCGGCGTCAGCTCGACATTGAAGCGAAGATCGGACACGAAGACCCCTAAGGCTGCGAGACGCGGTCGATCAGGCGCTTCAAAAAAGCCTCGCAGCGGGCGATCTGGTCAAGGGCCACGAACTCGTCCGGCTTATGTGCCTGATCGATCGAGCCGGGGCCGCAAATGACGGCGGGGATGCCGGCGGCCGAGAACAGCCCGCCCTCGGTACCGAAGGCGACCTTGACCGTGCCGTTCGAGCCGGAGAGCGCGGCGGCAAGTTGCGTCGCCTCGTGGTCGGGCGGCGTGTTGAGCCCCGGCGCGGCGGTCAGTTCCTCGATCACGATGCCGGTGTCGGCGCGCACCGCGCGCATCTCGGGCAGCAGGTGCGTCGCCGCGAAGCCGCGCAGCTCGGCGATGATGGCAGGGACGTCGTCGCCCGGCAGCGGGCGGATCTCGAAATCGAACGTGCAGTCGCGCGGTACGATGTTGAGCGCCGTGCCGCCCTGGATCAGCCCGGTATGCACCGACGAGTAGGGCGGCTGGAAATCCGGATCGAACGGGCCATGGTCACGCTTGCGGCGAGCGATCTCCTTGAGCTTGGCGATCAGTTCGGCGGCCGCCTCGATCGCGTTGACCCCCTGGTGGATCAGCGAGGAATGCGCCTCATGGCCATGCACGTGGCAGCGCATCGTATGTTTGCCTTTGTGGCCGACCCCGACCTGCATGTCGGTCGGTTCGCCGACGATGCAAAGCCGCGGCTTGTTCGGCCGCGTGGCGAGCACATCGATCAGCCGGCGGACGCCGATGCAGCCGACCTCCTCGTCGTAGGAAAACGACA
>JAFAWI010000478.1 GCA_019241915.1 Alphaproteobacteria bacterium | reverse complement strand
CAGCAGCTCGGTCAGATCGTCGCCGACCGCGCCGGCGCCGGCGACAAACGGAAACTCGTTGCGCACCACATCGCCGAGCGCCGCCGCGGCACTTTTCGCCTGAATCATGCGCTCGGGCGGGATTTGCGCGTACAGCGTCTCCGGCCGCACCGCGCCGGTCTCCTCATCCTCTAGCCGCGACAGAAGCTTGCGGAAAATCCGGAAGCTCGACGGCACGATCCCCGAGGCGTGCCCGGAATGCACGCCTTCGCTGAGGATTTCGACGGTCAGGGTACCGGCGACCACACCGAGCAGCGAGGTGGTGACCCAGAGCTGGTCGTAATTGCCGCAGCCGGAATCGAGGCAGACGACCAGCGACGGGCTGCCGATCCGCTCGGCCAGATGGTCGACGTAGAACGGCAGGTCATAGCTGCCGCTTTCCTCGCAGGCCTCGATCACGATGATCGCGCGCGCGTGCGGCACCCCCTGCTCGGCGAGCGCCGCCAGTGCGGTCAGCGCGCCGAACATTGCATAGCCGTCGTCCGCGCCGCCGCGGCCGTAGAGCTTGTCGCCGACGATGCGCGGCTGCCACGGCCCGTAGCCGTCTTCCCAGCCAACCATCTCGGGCTGCTTGTCGAGGTGGCCGTAGAGCAACACCGTATCGGGTCCGCTCCCCGGTATGTCGATCAGGATCAGCGGCGTGCGGCCCTCCAGGCGCACCACCTCAAGCGAGGCACCGGGCAACGCGCCCAGCTTGCCGCGGGCCCATCGTTCGAACATCGAGACCGCTTCTTCCATATGGCCGTGAGCTGCCCAGTCGGGGTCGAACAGCGGCGACTTGTTCGGGATCTTGATGTACTCGACCAGCGTCGGGACGATGTCGTCGCCCCAGCATTGCTCGACGAAGCCCTTCAACCGCATGTTGTCCAACATACGAAAAACCTTCCATAATCTCGCGGAAGTCTACCATCCCGGCGGAGCGTCGCCATGATCGTCGTGTTCGGGTCGATCAATGTCGATGTGTTGGTACCCGTGCCGCATCTGCCGGCGGCGAGCGAAACGGTTCTCGGGGGCGACTATGTCGTGGCGCCGGGCGGCAAGGGCGGCAACCAGGCGCTCGCCGCCGCCAAGGCCGGCGGCGCGGTGACGCTGATCGGCACGGTCGGCCAGGATCCGTTCGCCGAAACCGCGCTCAGCCTGCTGCGCCGCAACGGCGTCTATCTCAACTATATCACCCGGGTGGTGCAGCCGACCGGCTGCGCGATCGTGACAATCGACCCCGCCGGCGAAAACCAGATCGCGGTCGCGCCATGCGCCAATCTGCGCGCCCGTGCAACACAGGTGCCGGACAGCGTGCTCGATCCGCGGACCGTGCTGGTGCTGCAGCGCGAGGTGCGCGACGAGGAGAACGCGGCGCTGATCGGCCGAGCGCGCCAGCGCGGCGGCAGGATCGTATTCAGCCTTGCCCCGGCAGGACCGATCGCGCCGGCCAAGTTCGACGACCTCGATTATCTGATCGCCAACGAGGGCGAGGCCGCGACCTTGGGCGATCCAGCCGAGATCGCGCGGCAATTGCGCCAGGGGCTGGTGATCACGCGCGGCGCCGAGGGCGCTGTCGCGATGTTGCGCGACGGCAGCACGATCGCGGTTCCGGCGCTCGCGATCGAGCCGGTCGATACGACCGGCGCAGGCGATGCGTTCGCCGGCGTGTTCACGGCCGGGCTCGACCGCGGTCTGCCGCTCGATCTGATCCTGCGCCGTGCAAGTGCGGCGGCGTCGCTGTCGTGCCTCGCCATGGGCGCGCAGGCGGCGATGCCGGATCGCAAAGCCATCGATGAGGGGTTGCTCCGGCTATAGGCCGAGATGGCCGCGGAACTCGTCGAGCAGCGCGGTGTAGAGCGGCCGCTTAAACGCGACGATCAGCTCGGGCAGCAGGCGCGGCTCGACCCATCGCCATGCGTCGAACTCGGCTTCGTGGCGGCCAAGGTCGATATCGGCGTCCTCGCCGTCAAAGCGCATCAGAAACCATTTCTGCCGCTGACCTCGGAAACGTCCGCCCCAGGCCGTGTCGGTGATCGGCGGCGGCAGGTCGTAGCGCAGCCAGCCGGCTGTCTCGGCGACGATCTCGGCCTTGTCGGTGCCGGTTTCTTCAAAAAGCTCGCGCAGCGCCGCCTGCATCGGCGTCTCGTTCGCGTCGATACCGCCCTGTGGCATCTGCCAAGCCGGCCATCCAGCCGGCATGTCGATCCGCCGGCCGACAAAGACTTTGCGCTCGTGGTTGACCAGAACGATACCGACGCCGGGGCGATAGGCGGTATCGCCGTCGTGATTCACGGCGGCAATCGTGGGCGGCTCAGTTCTCGGCCCGGGCGCCGCCGAACAGCGCGATGCCGCGCAGCATGTCAACGGCGCGCGCCATCTGGTAATCGTCGCCCGTGCCGATGATCGACGGGTCGACCGTGGTCTGGTCGCCGGTGCTTTCGGCGTCGCCCTTGTCGTCGGTCTTCTTGACCGCGGCGCTGGTCTCGCCGGCGGGATGCTCGATCTTCGCCGCCTCGACGACGATGTCAGGGTCGATCCCCTTCGCCTGGATCGAGCGGCCCGACGGGGTGTAGTAGCGGGCCGTCGTCAGCCGCATCGCGCCGTGGCCGGCTAGCGGAATGATCGTCTGCACCGAGCCCTTCCCGAAGGATTTGGTCCCCATCAGGATGGCGCGGTGGTGATCCTGCAAGGCGCCGGCGACGATTTCGCTGGCCGATGCTGACCCGCCATTGATCAGGACGGCGACCGGCAGGCCGGCCGCGATATCGCCCGCCCGCGCA
>JAFAWI010000425.1 GCA_019241915.1 Alphaproteobacteria bacterium | reverse complement strand
GCTCCCCGCCGGCCCGCTCGAGGCCGAGCACCGCACGCTCGAACTGGGCCTGCGCAGCTGGGTCGAGCACCAGACCAGCCAGCGCCTTGGCTATGTCGAACAGCTCTACACGTTTGGCGACCGCGACCGCCTGGTCGGCGCCGCCGCATCGGCCAATCCCGCGTTGACGGTGGCCTATCTGGCGCTGGTCCGCGAGGTGCGGCCGGCCGGCTCCGCCGAGGCGGTGTGGCAGAGCTGGTACCGCTATTTCCCGTGGGAAGACTGGCGGCACGGCCGGCCCCCCTCATTGGCGCCCATCGAAACGGGTCTTGCCGCCTGGGCGGCGGCGACGCCGACCGAACCCGAGCGCCGCTTGCGCGAGGAGCGGATGCGCGTCGCCTTCGGGCTGCATTCCGCATCGTGGAACGAGGAGCTCGTCCTCGAACGCTATGAACTGCTCTATGAGGCGGGGCTGGTCGCGGAGGCGGCGCGAGATCTGGGTCATCCGGTGCCGCAGCAGGGGGCCGGGATCGCGATGGCGGTTGACCACCGCCGCATCCTCGCCACGGCTGTCGGCCGGCTGCGCGGCAAAATCAAATACCGCCCGGTGGTGTTCGAACTGATGCCGCCGGCCTTTACGCTGTCGCAGCTGCAGCGCACGGTCGAAGCGCTGTCGGGCGTGCGGCTGCACAAGCAGAATTTCCGCCGCCTGGTCGAGCAGCAAGGGCTTGTCGAGGAAACCGGCGACATCACCGCGGCGACCGGCGGCCGCCCGGCCCGGCTTGTCCGTTTCCGCCGGGAGGTGCTGCTCGAACGCCCGGCACCCGGTCTGCGGTTGCGCGCCGGCCGTCGGATGAGCGCTGGTTAGCTTTCCGCCGGCGGCAGCCGCACCGTCACCCCGGCGCGCTCTTCCTGCAGGGTCAGAAAGATCGAGGCGTCGCGCTCGCCCCAGCCGCGCGCCATCGCCTCTGCCATTTCCTGCGCGGCGAGCGCGTTGAGCCGCATCGGCGTATCCGTCTCGCGCGCCAATTGCTGCGCCAGCCACAAATCCTTGTTGGCGAGGGCCAGCGAAAAGCGCGGATCGAAATCGCCGCGCAGATAGGTCGCCGGCAGCCGCACCTTGAGGTTCATCTGGTTGCCGAGCGCGGCTTCGGTGAAGACCTTGTAGATCGTCGCCGGGTCGATCCCCGCCTTGACCCCGACGGTCCAGCATTCGGCCATCACCAGGTCGAGCGTAAAGGTCGCGCTGTTGTGCATGATCTTGGCGATCGATCCGGTGCCGATCCCGCCGGTGTACATGACGCGCTTGGCGATCGCGTCGAGCAGCGGCTTCGCCCGCGCGAAATCGGCGGGCGTGCCGCCGGCCATCGCCAACAAGTCGCGCGTCTGCGCGCCTTCCATGCCGCCGCTGACCGGCGCGTCGACCATTGCCACGCCCTCATGGACGAGCAGCGCGTGTACCCGGCGCACCAGCGCCGGCGCATTGGTGGTGTGGTCGATATAGAGCATGCCTGGGCGCAACGCGCCGGCGAGCCCGCCGGGCTCGAGACAAACCGCCTCCATCTCGGTCGGCCCGGGAAGGC
This sequence comes from Alphaproteobacteria bacterium, assembly GCA_019241915.1. GTDB lineage: Bacteria > Pseudomonadota > Alphaproteobacteria > ATCC43930 > CGMCC-115725 > DATARH01. The sequence continues at coordinate 3,505 of JAFAWI010000425.1, read as the reverse complement.
AGGTCGCGACGACATCGCATTCCGCGGCCAGCGCGGCGGGCGACCCGCCCCAGGTGGCGCCCGCTGCGAGCAACGGCTCGGCCGCCTCACGCCGCAGATCGTTGACGGCGAGCGCATGCCCCGCCTTGAGCAGCTGTTGGGCAATCGGCGCGCCGATATTGCCGACCCCGATAAAACCGATTTTCATGCCTTCCGCCCTTTCAGCGCGCTGTCATGACGAGCACAGCGAGGCAATCTCGTGAGATGGCGGGTCGCGCGATTGCCCTGTCGCCGTTGGGGTTCCTCGCAATAACGGAAGCGGCCGCCCTACAGCGCGTAGAGGCGGACGGCGTTGTCCCACAGGATCTTCCGCTTGCTGCGGTCGCTGAGCGGCAGCGCCATGAACAGATCCATCGCGTTGGGGTATTTCGAGTCGCCGTGCGGGTAGTCGGTCGTGGTCACCAGATTGTCGTCACCGAACGCCTCGACGACGTGCTTGACAAAGCTCTCGTCGCATTCGACGGCGGCGAACCCTTGGCGGCGGAAATATTCCGACGGCGGCATCGTCAAATGGGTCATCTCGCCGTACGGCTCGCGCCATTCGTAATGCTCGTCCATGCGATGCAGCCAGAACGGCAGCCAGCCGCAATTGGCTTCGAGAAAGGCGAAGCGCAGCCGGGGAAAACGCTCCATCACGCCGCCCATGATGATGTCCATGCAGGCGAGCATCTGCTCCATCGAATGGCTCGCGATATGAACGCGGCCCATGTCGCGAAAGCGGTCGGTGCCGGCCGCCTTCATCCGCGAGCCGGTGGTCTCGTGAAACCCGATCGGGATGTCGAGCTCCTGGCAGGCGGCCCAGAGCGGATCGTAGTAGCGGTCGTGCCAGGGCCGGTCGTTGTAGATGTTGGGCCGCAGAAACGCGGCCTTCATCCCCAGCTCGCCAACCGTGCGACGCACCTCGGCGACGGCGCTCTCGACATCGTGCGCCGAGATCGCCGCAGCGCCGAACATCCGTTTGGGATCGGCGGCCTGGATGTAGTCGTAAAGCCAGTCGTTGTAGGCGCGGCAGGCGGCGGCCGCGAAGCGCGCGTCCATCCGGGTGAAGGCAGTCACGTACATCGCCGAAGTCGGAAACAGGATCGCCAGGTCGAGCCCCTCTTTGTCCATCGCGCGGAGTTGCGATGCGGGGTCGAAATCGCGGGCGATCTCCTCGGCATAGCGCTCGCCGAGCGCCTTTTCCTCGGCCGCCGACTGCGCCGGCGAGTCGCCGCCGGGCAGTGCCGCCATCACCTCGCCCTCGACCATGGTGCGGATGTCCCACCGCCGCTCGTCGAGCCGGCGCGGCGCGCGGCCGGCGAATTGAGGATCGATGTAGCGCTGCCACAGATCGACCGGCTCCATGACATGCATCTCGGCGTCGATCAGCCTGAAGCCGTGCTTTGCCATGACAGCCTCCTCTGGCGCGATCGGCGCCGCGCAGGAGCCATCTTTGCGCCGCCGCCGTTCGGCGTCCAGTTCGGCGGCCGAACAACGTGGGCTGCTGCATGACAGTTTGAGGATTTCGGGGGTTGACCGCGGCTGACGACTACTTATTCTCATATCTAGCATAAGCCGGAGCCGGGCGGTCGCGTTCCCGCCCGGCTTTTCCAGGACCTTAAAATGCTCAAAGAGAGTATAAGGAGGGAAAACGTGCTTCAGACCGCGCTGCCGTCGCCGCATCCCAACCTGCCGCTGCCGGAGCTTTACAGCCGCGTCGAGCGTCACGTGCCGGCGATCGAATGGCCGGTGCTGGCCGAGGACATCGCCGCGATCCTAAAGCTCAAGCGCGAGCGCAATGCGGTCGTCCTCGCGCACAACTACCAGACGCCGGACATCTTCCACACAGTGGGCGACATCGTCGGCGACAGCCTGGCCTTGGCACGTGAGGCGGCGCGCACCGACGCCGACGTGATCGTGCTTGCCGGCGTCCACTTCATGGCCGAGACGGCGAAACTGTTGAACCCCGAAAAGACCGTGCTGATCCCCGACATGAAGGCGGGCTGCTCGCTGGCGGAATCGATCAGCGCCGCCGATGTGCGGCTGATGCGGGCGACGCATCCCGGCGTACCCATCGTCACTTACGTCAACACCTCAGCGGCGGTGAAGGCCGAGAGTGACGTCTGCTGCACCTCGGGCAACGCAAAAAAGATCGTCGAGGCGTTGGGTGTGCCCGAGGTCATCATGATCCCGGACGAATACCTCGCCCGCAACATCGCGGCGCAGACCAAGGTTAAGATCATCGCCTGGAAGGGCCATTGCGAGGTGCACGAGCGGTTCTCGGCCGACGACGTGCGCGAGCTGCGCGCCGGCCATCCCGGCGTCACCGTGCTGGCGCATCCTGAATGCCCGCCCGACGTCGTTGCCGAATGCGATTTTACCGGCTCGACCGCCGCGATGGCCGATTATGTCGGCCAGAAGCGGCCGGCGCGCGTGGTGCTGCTGACCGAGTGCTCGATGAGCGACAATGTCGCGCTGCAATACCCCGATCTCGAATTTGTCCGGCCGTGCAATCTCTGCCCGCACATGAAGCGGATCACGCTCGGCAACATCCGCCACGCGCTCGAAACGATGACGCACGAGGTGACCGTGCCGGCCGAGATTGCCGCGCCGGCGCGGCGCGCGGTCGAACGCATGTTAGAGATTGGCTGAGCCATGATCCGTCTTCTCATCGAACCGATCGTCCGCGCGGCGCTGGCCGAGGATTTGGGCCGCGCCGGCGACATCACCACCGATGCCGTAGTCGCGGCCGACGCGCGCATCGATGCGGCGATCGTGCCGCGCCAGCCGGGCGTGCTCGCCGGGCTCGACGCCGCGCTGATGGCCTTCGAGCTGCTCGACCCGGCGCTACGCATCGAGCGGCTCTGCGCCGATGGCGCGCGGCTCGAACGCGGCCAGACCGTCGCGCGCATCTCCGGCGCGGCACGGCCGGTGCTCACGGCCGAGCGGACGGCCCTGAACCTGCTGTGCCGCTTGTCGGGCGTCGCCAGCGCGACCCGTGCGCTGGCCGATGCGATCGAAGGTCACAGGGCCAAGATCGTCTGCACCCGCAAGACCACGCCGGGGCTGCGTATTCTCGAAAAGGAGGCTGTCCGGCTCGGCGGCGGCGCCAATCATCGCTTTGGTCTCGACGATGCGATGCTGATCAAGGACAACCACGTCGCGATGGCCGGCGGCGTCGTGCCGGCGCTGCGCCGCGCCAAGACGGCGGCCGGGCATCTCGTCAAGATCCAGATCGAGGTCGATACGCTGGCCCAGCTCGAGGAAGTCCTGACTGAAGGGGCCGACGCCGTGCTGCTCGACAACATCGACCCGCCGACCCTGCGCCGCGCGGTCGAGATGGTCGCCGGCCGCGCCGTGACAGAAGCCTCGGGCGGCATCACGCGGGAGACCGCGCCCGAAATCGCCGCCGCCGGGGTGGATCTGATCTCCTCCGGCGGGATCACCCACTCGGCGCCGATCCTCGACCTCGGCCTCGACATCGAAT
>JAFAWI010000372.1 GCA_019241915.1 Alphaproteobacteria bacterium | reverse complement strand
TGACCTACCGGGTCAAGCGCTACGGCAGCGACATCCCCGACCGTGCCTCCGACGGCGAGCGCCGCCTGTTCTCCGGCAGCGACGCCGACATCGCCGGAGACATCCACGCGCTGCAAGACCTCGGCGTCAGCGCCATCGACTTCGACTTCGAGCGGGCCGAGGAGGCGGCGGTGCTGGCCGAGATGCGGGCGTTCCGCGAGCGGGTGCTGGCGAAGGTCGCAATCGCCGATTAGAGCAGGCGAGTCTCGCCGCCCGCCGCGGCAATCAAGTCGATCGCCTGCCGATCGAAGCTGGCGAAAACACTGCCACCCATCTGTCGTCCGGCGAAGGCAATGACACCATCGGCAAAGTCGCCCCCGGCGTCGAGAATTGCCAAGCCAGCCTCTACCGCAGGCCGATCGACCGACACTTTGGGGATGGCGATCAAACGCCGGATCGCCTCGCCGACCGCATCTGAGGGCCGGCGATAAACCCGTGTCGTCACCCAAGCGAACTCACACAACACCGGCAACGGAACGGCTACGAGTTCGGCCCGTTGAAACTGCTCGCGCGCGAGCCTTGTCTGTCCGGGATCATCCTCTACCGCAAGGCGTACGAGGACGTTTGTGTCGACCGTGATTCTCACCGCTCCCCAGCCCAGGCCCGCTCGGTCGCTTCCTTTATTTCTTCGATCGTCAAAGCCTTGGTGTCGTCCTGATAGAGCGAACCGAAGAAATCCTCGGTCGAGCCGCCCTTCTTGGCGGCGCGCAACTCCGCGCGCCCGTCGGGCAAGGCGTTCACTTCGATCTTCTCGCCGGGCCGGACGCCAAGGTGCTTTAAGAGATCCTTGCGCAGCGTCACCTGCCCTTTGGCTGTGACTGTCAGCATTGTCGTCATGCCGTTCCCCAAACCGGACCAAAAATGTAAGGCTGCACAGCCTTACATTCAACGTCGGCATCCATTCGGCAGCGAAAACAATAGCGTTGGCGGCGACAGCATCGCAGACTTGGAGAAACGCCTTGCCCCCGGGAGGGAACAGCATGCAGTCGACCAGCGCCGCGCCCGCGCAGCGCCATCTGCCGATCCGCAAGGAGTGGCTAGCCGCGACGCAGGAAACGCCGCTCGAACCCGATCGGCCGATCATCGACCCGCACCACCATCTGTGGGACCGCCAGGGTAACCGCTACCTGCTGCACGACCTCGTCGAAGACACGTCGAGCGGCCACAACATCCGCGCTACGGTTTTTCTCGAATGCCGCGAGATGTACCGCGCCGACGGCCCGCCCGAAACGCGCTCGCTGGGCGAGACCGAATTTGTCGCCGGGGTCGCGGCGATGAGCGAGAGCGGCAAATACGGCCCGACCCGGCACTGTGCCGGCATCGTCGGCAATGTCGATCTGCGGGGCGTCGGCGGCCGCGCCAAGGGCATTCTCGAACAGCACATCGTCGCGGCGGGCGGGCGCTTCCGCGGCATCCGCAACGGCGCCACGTGGCACAGCGATCCGGGCCTGCGCGTCTTTACCTCCGGTTCCGGCGAAGGGCTGTACCTCGACCGCAGCTTCCGTGAGGGCTTTGCCGCGCTGGCGGCGCTCAACCTCAGCTTTGAGGCATGGATGTTCCATACCCAGCTCGGCGACCTCGTCAGCCTCGCCGCCGCCTTTCCCGAGACCAAGATTGTCGTCAACCATGTCGGCGGCGCGCTCGCGGTCGGGCCCTATGCCGGCAAGCGCGACGAGGTCTTCCAGGAATGGCGCGGCCAGATCCAGAAGCTCGGTCAATTCCCCAATGTCTACATCAAGCTGGGCGGGCTCGGGATGCCGTCGCTGATGGGCTTCGAGATGGGCGAGCAGGGATCGGCGCCGTCGTCAGAGCAGCTCGGCAAGGCTTGGGGGCCTTATCTGCATGCCTGCATCGAGGCATTCGGCCCCGACAAGTCGATGTTCGAGAGCAACTTCCCGGTCGACAAGGGAATGTGCAGCTATGCCAATCTGTGGAACGCCTTCAAACGCGTCTTGGAGGGCTACTCGAACGACGAGAAGAACGCGATGTTTCACAACACCGCGCTGAAGTTCTACCGGTTGTATTGAACCAGGCGAATGTACGGCGGATCAGCGAAGCGACATCCGCCGAAAACGGCCGCACGGGTGGCGGATGGCGCTACGCTTATCCGCCCTACGATGGAAGAGGAAAGCGCATGCCATTGCCACGCCAAGAGGTCGACGGCACGACGCCGAAATACCTGCGCGACAAATACGCGATCGTCGGGATCGGCGAGACCACCTACACCCGCGGCTCGGGCGTCTCGACCCGTGCGCTCGGTACCTGGGCGGTGCGCAACGCGATCCTCGACGCCGGGCTCAGGCCCGCCGATGTCGACGGCATGCTCGACTATTCAGGCGGCGACTCGACGAGCGCGACATTTATCGCCGGCGATCTCGGTCTGCGGCTCAATTTCTATATGGATTGCGTCGGCGGCGGCTCGTCGACCGAGGCGCTGATCGGCATCGCTATCGGCATCATGGAAGCCGGGCTCTGCAAATGCGTCGCCATCTTCCGCGCGATGAACGGGTTCAGCCAAGTGCGCATCGGCGGCACCGGCGCGCGCTCGGCGGCACCGGTGAGCGGTGACATGCTGCACAACCGCGCCTATGGCTGGCAGAGCGCCGGGCAGAGCTTCGCGCCGACCTTTATGCGGCACATGTACGATTACGGCACGACGCCGGAGCAGGTGGCACATGTGAAGATGTTCCACTCGCGCCACGCCTCGAACAACCCCAAGGCCTATTACAAGAAG
>JAFAWI010000365.1 GCA_019241915.1 Alphaproteobacteria bacterium | reverse complement strand
ACGCTCCACGACTACCGCGCCTGGGTCGACAGCGTCACCGCCGACCCGAACCGGCTGTTTCACGCCATCATCGACAAGACAAGCGGCGAGGCAGTGGGGGTCGCGGCTTACGCCAATATCACCCCGACGATGGGGGTCATCGAGGTTGCCGGGCTCAACTTCAGCCCGCGGCTGCAGCGCAGGCCGGCCGCAACCGAGGCCCATTATCTGTTGATGCGCCGCGCCTTCGACGAGCTTGGTTACCGCCGCTGCGAATGGAAGTGCGATTCGTGCAATCTTCCGAGCCGCGACGCCGCGCTGCGCCTCGGATTCAACTACGAGGGGATGTTCCGGCAGGCGGTCGTGGTGCGCGGCCGCAACCGCGATACGCTGTATTTCTCGATGCTTGACCGCGAGTGGCCGCGGCTCAAACAGGCCTTCGAGCGCTGGCTCGACCCAGCGAATTTCGGCCCGGACGGCCGACAGAAGGCGAGTCTGGCCAGCTTCCGCTAGCGGTCAGCACCACTCCTCTTCGGCGCGGGCGCGGGGGTCGGCGCCGATCTCGGTCGAAGTCACCAGAATCACTGCCGATTGCGTGCCGAAGACGAGACGTGTCCCGGCGAGGAGCCGCACCGTGCCGGCCGGCTCAACATGGCGCACCGCCCCGTCGGGCAGCACCGCTTGCCAGATATTGGACGAGAGGTTGCGCAGCACCAGCAGCGATACGTCCTCGGGGTGCTCGCGCACCTCGGCGACAATGCCGTCGGCGGACGGCGCCGCAAGGCATGGTATGTCGCGCACCGTCAAATGCGTCGTCTCAGTGAGGCTCAGCCGGCGCCCGCCAATCATCAGCCAGATGTCGCCCGGCAGCGTCGGCATTGCGGGCAGCGGCTCCACCTCGGGCGCGCGGTATGGCATCAGCGAGCCGAAGGGCCACAAAAATTCGCGCTCGGGCGACACTTCGCGCGCATGCGTGATGAGCGATCCGAGCACGACAAAGCAGGCGATGCCGATGACGATCTCGTGCAGCGGACTGACGATCGCCAGCGGCCCGCCGTAGAACCGCATCGCATCCCACAAATCGTGCAGCAGATTGCTGAGGCCGAAACCGACCAGCAGGGCGATCGCCGCCGGCATCGCCCGGCGATGGCGCAGCGCCGCCAGCCCGATGAAATAGCCGAGCGCGCCCCCATAGGCGATGTGCCCGAAGATATTGACGAGCAGCCGCGGCGCGCTGATCAGCGCGCCGAATTTCGGCACATAGATGAACATCGTCTCGAGGAACGCAAATCCGGTCGCCGACGCGGCCGCCAGCAGAATACCGTCGAGGGGCTCGCGCACCCCGTATTCGCGCTGCAGCGGATGCGGCAACAGCAGCCCCGCCGCCCACACGGCGATCACCGGCAGCGCTTTCGCGGTTTCCTCGATCAGGCCGGGCGCAAAGACCGACGGCAGCGCGCTTTCGGCGGCGACGATCAGTGGACTGAGCACCGCATCGAGGGCAAGGGCCAAGCCGGCCAGCATCAACAGATAGAGGAACGGCATCTTCTTGCCGCACCACAAATAGACGAGGAACAGGTTGGCCAGCGATATGAGGCTGGCGAGGCACCAGAAGAACCCGGTCTCGCTGTCGAGCGCCGCGAACATCAAGAGCGCGGTACAGAACACTGCGAGGGTCGCGCCCGGCCACAGGAACGCGCTGCGCCGCAACTGGCCGAACGGCATCAGGAACGGCAACAGATCGGCGCGCGAAATCTCGCCGCTGTCCGAATTGCCGCGTTCGAATGTCATGCTGCCTATCCTGTGGGCGATCTTGTCGCCGCCGGCGATCCCGGCATGCTAGTCTGGCGCCGCTGACGAGGCAATCGCGGCCCTGGGCATCTTCACCTTGATTTCCGGCGATATCAAAGCCTTTGCGGCGCGTGACGCCGTTGGGCGTCCGGCCGCGCCGCCGCTTGCGTTGATCGCTGCGGCGACGGCGATCGGCTTCAGCGCCCTGCATATGGTGGTCCCGGCGCTGCCCATGCTCGCCGCCGAATTCGCGCGGGATGCTGCCGAGGTGCAGTTGGTCCTCACGCTCTATTTTCTGGGGATCGCGGCGGGCCAGCTGTTCTATGGCCCGGTCGCCGACCGCTATGGCCGGCGCCCGGTGCTGCTCGCCGGATTGGGGCTGTTTCTCGCCGGTACGGTGCTGTGTGGCGCGGCCCCGACGCTGCCGCTGCTGGTCGCCGGCCGGGTGCTGCAGGCGGTCGGCGGCTGCGCCGGGCTGGTGCTCGGGCGGGCGATCATCCGCGACGTGTCGGATCGCGACGGTGCGGCGCGCGGCATTGCGCTGGTGATGATGGTGATGTCGCTGGCGCCGATGATCAGCCCGGCGATCGGCGCGTTTGCCTCGCAATGGTTCGGTTGGCGGGCGATGTTTGTGCTGCTCGGCGGCTTTGGCGCGTTCGTGCTGGTGTGGACGCTGGCCCGGCTCGCGGAGACGCTGCCGCAGCCCGTGCCGTTCAATCTGCGGCAGCTCTGCCATTCCTACGCGCTGTTTGGCCGCTCCGGACCGTTCGCGTGCTTTGCGCTGTGCACCGCCTTCACCAGTGCATCCTGGTTCACCTTCATTGCGAGCGCGCCCTATCTGCTGTCGGAGACGCTGCACGAACCGCCGACGACTTATGGCGCACTGATCCTGCTGCCGATGATCGCTTATGTCCTCGGCAACGGCGCAGCGGCACGCTTCTCGCGGCGCGCCGGCACCAACGCAATGGTCGTCGCGGGCACCGGCTTGTCGCTCTTTTCCGGCCTGTGGATGGCGGTGTGGTGCCTCTGGCCGGGGCTCAGCCCGCTGGCGCTGTTTGCGCCGATCGCGCTGAGCTCGGTCGGCAACGGCCTCAGCCAGCCGACGGCGATGGCCTCGGCGCTCAGCGTCTACCCACGCGTCGCCGGCACCGCATCAGGCCTCGTCGGCTGTTCGCAGATGGCGGTGTCGGCGCTCGGGACGATCCTTGTCGGCATGCTGCCGCATGGCGGGCCGTTCGCGATGGTTGGCGTCATTGTCGGCACGCAAATCGTCGCCTGCCTGTTCGGCGCTCTGGCGCTGCGCCTGCCGATGCCGGCTGCCGCCGATGCCGTCGCGCCGCAGCAGGCGGCGTGACCGGCACGGGCTTGATGCCGGCGATTTTGCACGGCTAGTTCTGCAGCTAGTTCTTCTGCGCCTGGAGGAGTCTCAAGATGATCGACGAAACTCATGATCCAAAGCGGGTGAGCTGGGTCGCCTCCGCGAACGGACACGTCGATTTCCCGCTGCAGAACCTGCCGCTCGGCGTGTTCAGCCCTCCTGGCAACAATGTGCCGGATGCCAAGGCGCGCGGCGGCATGGCGATCGGCGACAAGATCTTCGACCTCAAGGCGGCCCTCGCCGCCGGGCTGTTTTCCGGCGAAGCCGAAACCGCAGCCAAAGCCGCCTCTGGCGGATCGCTCAACCGGCTGATGGCGCTGGGGTCCGCGCCCCGCCGCGCACTGCGGCGGCAGGTCTTCGACCTGTTGGCGAGCGACGGCACGAACACCGCGAAGGCGCGCAACCTCGCCGGCGGCATCCTGCACGACGCCAATGTCTGCGCGATGCAGGTGCCGGCGCAGGTCGCAAGTTTCACCGATTTCTTTGCCGGCATTCACCACGCGACCAATGGCGGGCGGCGGCGCAACCCCAACGACCCGCTCGGCCCGAATTATAAATACGTCCCGGTCGCCTACCATAGCCGCGCCTCGTCGCTGCAGGTGTCGGGGCAGCCGATCCGCCGCCCCAGCGGTCAGCGCAAGCTGCCAGAGGAGAACGCGCCGACCTACGGCCCGTGCCGCAAGCTCGACTATGAGCTGGAGGTGGCGATCTGGCTCGGCCCCGGCAACCGGCAGGGCGAGCCGATCCCGATCGCCGAAGCGGCCGAGCACATCGTCGGGCTCGGCTTTGTCAACGACTGGTCGGCGCGCGACATTCAGCAATGGGAATCGGCGCCGCTCGGCCCGTTTCTCGGCAAAAGCTTCGGGTCGACCGTCTCGCCGTGGATCGTCACCATGGAGGCGCTGGCGCCGTTCCGGGTCGCGCAGCCGCGGCGTCCTGCCGGCGACCCGCGGCCGCTCGACTACCTGTGGGACGAAGCCGATCAACGGCGGGGCGCGTTCGACATTGCGCTCGAAGCGCTGGTCCTGACCGAGAAGATGCGCGCCGCCGGGCAACCGCCGCACCGCATGTCGCGCAGCGGCACACTCGACCTCTACTGGACGATTGCGCAGATGGTCGCGCACCAGACCTGCAACGGCTGCAACATCGAGCCGGGCGACCTCTTCGGCACCGGCACGATTTCGGGACCAACGCCGGAGGGCTGGGGCAGCCTCAGCGAATTGAGCCAGGATGGACAGAAGTCGAACACGCTGCCATCGGGCGAAAGCCGCACCTTCCTCGAAGACGGCGACGAAGCGATCTTTCGCGCCCGCGCGAGCCGCGCCGGCTACGTCTCGATTGGCTTTGGCGAGTGCCGCGGACGGGTGGCCGCCGCATAGCGTCGGCTTCAGGCGTTTGCGTCTGCCTGACTTTTGGCAATTCGAGTAGCCGCGAGCGAGTTTTGCCTTAACGTCGACGGCATCGCGGCGTCGTTAATCGTTCGTCAACCGCAACCAAGGCTCATAGTCGCTCGGCGATCCCAAGTGCGAGCGTCGAAATTTGAGCCATGCCGAGCCCGGCGGATCATCGGCCGCTGCCGCCGTCCCGGCGCCGTCAGTACGGCGCGCGGCGATGAGCGGCACCGACAGGTCGCGCGCCGTTCTGATCGTCGCCGGCGATGCCGCCTTTGCCGGTGCACTCGCCGCTGTGTTGGAGCCGCGCGGGTTCGCGCCCCGGCACGCCGCCACCGTCGAGGCCGCAATCGCGGCGATGGCCGGCGGGGACGCGGCGCCGCCCGCGGTTGCGCTGATCGACTCGCAGATCGGCGAGGTTTGCGGCATCGATCTGCTCAGCCGGTTGCGCGAGGGCCGGCCCGACTTGATCGGCGTCCTGATGACGGTCGAGCTCGACCCGCAGACCGCGGTCGCTGCGATGCGCCGCGGCGCCGACGATTATTTCGAGAAATCGGCCGATCCGCAGTCGCTGCTTGCGGTGCTCGACCGCTGCTTCGATCGCGTCGATCTGCTGCGCGAGCGCGAGGCGGCCTATGAAGCACTGCGCGTCGCCAAAGAGGAGGCCGAGGCCGCCAACCAGGCGAAATCGGGCTTCCTCGCGACGATGAGCCACGAGTTGCGCACCCCGCTCAACGCCATCATTGGCTTTTCGGAAATGATGCTGCGCGAGGTGCTCGGCGAACTGGGCAACGAGCATTACAAATCCTACGTTGCCGACATCCACGCCAGCGGCACGCACCTGTTGCAGATCGTCAACGACATCCTCGACCTGTCGAAAGCCGAAGCCGGCAAGATCGACCTCTGCGAGGACGTTTTCGAACTGCGCGACATCATGGGGGCAGTCAACCAGCTGACCGCAAACCGCATCGAGGCTGCCGGGCTGACCCGGATTGTCGACTTGCCCGACGGTTTGCCGCCGATCTGCGGCGACGAGCGCAAGACCAAGCAGGTGCTGCTTAACCTGATCGCCAACGCGGTCAAGTTCACCCCGGTCGGCGGCCGCATCACCATTACCGGCCGCCACGATCTGGACGAAGGGCTGGCGGTCACTGTCGCCGATACCGGCATCGGCATCCCCGAGGGCGACCTCGAACGGGTCTTGAAGCCGTTCGAGCAGGTGGGTTCTTCGTTCAGCCGCCAGCACCAGGGCACCGGCTTGGGACTGCCGCTGGTCAAGGCGGTCATGGAACTGCATGGCGGCCGGCTGCTCCTCAACAGCGAATTCGGCGTCGGCACGGCAGTTACCGTGGTGTTCCCGCCAGAACGCTTGATCCTCGATCCTAACGCCGAGCGCCCGCGCAGCGCCGCCTAGGACCGGCCCCACCGCTCTGGCCAGCTGGGGAAACCGCCCAATGGCTCGGCGGCGGCCACCGCTCGCATGATCGCGCGCGCCACGCAATCGGCGGCAGCGCCGCCAAGCCTTGCCAACGCTTCGGTCGAGGCCGGCTCTGCGGCGCCTGTCGCCAGCGCGAAGACCGTATCGCCGTCGAACGGCGTATGCGCCGGGCGAACCGCCCGGCTCAGCCCGTCCTGCGCCATGATGGCGAGCCGCCGGCAGGCGTTTCTGTCGAGCGTGGCGTCGGTCGCGACCGCGGCTATCGTGGTGTTCGCGCCGGCAACAAACGGTGCGCAGCCGGAGAGGTCGTCGAGGTCAAGCGGCGCATTGGGCACCGGCGGCTGCAGCGGCAGCTCGCCGGGAAGCGCCAGCTCTGCGGTCCAGAACCGGCCACAATCGGGCCGCACCGCGGAGCCACAGCAATTGACCGCCACGACCGCGCCCACAATCATCCCGTCGGCGAGACGCAGCGACGCGCTGCCGACACCGCCTTTCAGGCTCCCGGCCTTGGCGCCAAGGCCCGCGCCGGTGTTGCCGAGGGCGAATTCCCGCGCCGCCGCGGCCGCCGCCGCAGTGCCCAGGCGGCGATGCGGCGGCACACCGGTCCAATGACGGCGCGTCGGCATGTTGAGGTCGAAGAGGATCGCCGCCGGCACGATCGGCACGCGTGCCGCGCCGACGGCAAAGCCGCGCCCCTGCTCTGCCAGCCAGTCCATCGCGCCCGCCGCGGCGTCCAAGCCGAACGCCGAGCCGCCGGCCAGCACGACCGCGTCAACCCGCTCGACCAGCGTCGCCGGACCGAGCAACTCGGTCTCGCGGCTGCCCGGCGCGCCGCCGCGCACATCGACCGCAGCAACCGCCGGCTGCTCCGCCAGCACCACGGTCACTCCGGTAATCGCGTCGCGGTCCTCGGCCTGCCCGACGAGGACGCCCGGCACGTCGGTAATCAGATTGCGTGGACCTGACGCCGCCATGGCAGCGCTATACCATGCGGGCATCGACGGCGGGGAAGCATGATGGCGACAACCGTTATCAAGAACGCGGATTGGCTCATCGGTTGGGACGAGGCGAACCGGCGGCATGTCTATCGGCGCAGCACCGACCTCGCGTTCACTGAAGACCGCATCATTTTTGTCGGTAGTGGGTTCACCGGTGTGGCGGACCGCATCATCGACGGTTCCGGCGTGATGGTGATGCCGGGCCTGATCGACATCCATTCGCATCCGCACCACGAGCCGCTGTACCGCGGCATCCGCGAGGAGCACGGCGTCGCCAACATGCACATGACCGGGCTCTACGAGCGCGGCCAGGCGTTTTCGGCGCCCGACGACGCGGCGCGCGCAGCCGGCGCCGAGTTCGCCTATTGCGAGCTGCTGTTGAGCGGCGTCACCAGCCTGGTCGATATCTCCCCGCCGTGGGACGGCTGGATCGAGTTGTTCGCGAAGAGCGGCCTCCGCGGTTTCCTCGCCCCCGGCTACGCCTCGGCGCGGTGGTTTCTCGAAAACGACCTCGGCCCCAGCTACGACTGGAACGAACCGCGCGGCCGCGCGGGTTTCGAGCGCGCGCTGCGCGTCATCGACGAGGCGCTGACGCATCCGAGCAGCCGCCTCTCCGGCGTCGTCTCGCCGATGCAGATCGACACCTGCAGCGAAGCGCTGCTGCGCGACAGCCGTGATGCGGCGCGCGAGCGCGGGCTGCCGTTTACAACGCATTGCTCGCAAAGCGTCAACGAGGTGCGCGAGATGATCCGGCGCCACGGCGTGACGCCCGTGCAGTGGGCCGCGCAGCTCGATCTGCTCGGGCCCGGCACCATCCTCGGCCATGCGTTGTTCCTCGACACGCATTCGTGGGTCCATTGGCACACCAAAAAAGATTTGCGGCTGCTCGGCGACAGCCGCACCGCCGTCGCGCATTGCCCGACACCGTTCGCCCGGTACGGCCAGGTGATGGAGCATTTTGGCGACTACCTGCGCGCCGGCGCCGTGATGGGGCTGGGCACCGATTGCAGTCCGCACAATCTGATCGAGGAGATGCGCAAGGCGTCGGTGCTGGCGCGGATCGCGGCGCGTGATATCCACGCCGTCGAACTCGCCGATTTTCTGCATGCAGCGACCGTTGGCGGTGCGACCGCGCTGATGCGTGACGACATCGGCCGCCTCGCGCCGGGCCAAAGGGCCGACCTCGTGCTGATCGACCTGTCGACCGCGCAGATGCAGCCGACGCGCGACCCGCTGCGCGGCCTCGTCTATCACGCCGCCGACCGCGCCGTGCGCGACGTGTTCGTCGATGGCATCCAAGCGGTCGCCGATGGCCGCGTCGTGACACTGGACCAAGAGGACGCCGCACAGCGCCTGGCCATGGCGCAGGAGCGCATGGAGGCGGCCGCACCGCAGCACGATTACCGGCGCCGCAACGGCGCAGAGATCACCCCGTTGAGCCTGCCTCTCGCGCGCTGATCAGGCGGCGAGCTTGATCTTTTCGGCGTCGAAACGCCGCTTCAGCCGCCGGTTGAACTCGCGCTGCACAGGCCAGCGGCCGGTATCGGTGCAGACGATCTGACCGCTGATCGTCACCCCCGACGGCTTCACCTGATCCACCCCGAAGATCTGCAGATCGCCCAGGATGCGCGGCTTGTACTCGTCCTCGGTCCGCATCGCGGCGGCGATCTCTGAAAGCACCGTGCAGACCCGGTCAGGGTCCTCCTCATAGGCCACCGTCACCGAGACCGCCACGTTGCCGATCCCGCGGTTGCTGTTGGTGATCGTCGTCACCGCGCTGAACGGGATGATGTGCACCGAGCCGTCGGCCGCGCGCAACCGGATCGTGCGCACCGACAGCTGCTCCACCGAACCCGACAGCCCCGCCGTCGTGACGCCGTCGCCGATATTGATGGCATTTTCGAACAGCACGAAAACGCCGGTGATAACGTCCTGCACCAGGTGTTGCGCGCCGAAGCCGATGGCGACCCCCGCGATCCCGGCCCCGGCCAGCAATGGGGCAATGTTGACGCCGATCTGCGAAAGCGCGGTCAGCCCGATGACCACGACAATGGCCGCCAGCAGCGCCGTGCGCAGCAGCGGTAACAGGGTCAGCAGGCGAGCCGACCGCGCCGGCCCGCCGCGCCCGGTGTCGGCCAGATGCCGCTCGAGCGCCGCCTGGCTCAGTTCCCAGACAGCGATGGCGATCATCATGGCGACAAAGATGGTCACCAGCGCCGAGAGAAGGCGCTCGCCGACGCCGCCTCCGCTGAACCAGGCGAAGGCCGGCACCCCCCATAATTGCAGCACCACAACCAGACAAAGCCCGGTGATGATCGCGGTTGCGGCATATTCGAGCGGCAGCCGGTAGCGCGCGATACGCGGACGGAGCCCCGGCAGCTCAATGGGCTCCGCACCATCCAATCGCAGCAGCCGCTCCACTGTACCGAGGACCACGATCGTCAGCAGTCGTGCGCCGACCACCGCCGCGAGCGTCACCCCCGGAAAATAGAGATCGGACAGTCCCCCGCGGGTACCGGTCGCGGTGCCGATCCAAAAGCTGACGATGGCGATGACCGCAAGGTAGGGCCAAGCCTCGGCCAGCCAGCTGCGCCAACGCGACCGGCCGTCGCCGCGAACATAGGCGCCGACCGGCTGCCGCGAACGCACGACGACGACCGCCAGCATCGCCGCCAGAACCAGCACGACCAGCCTGTCGAGCCCGTCATGAGCGCTCTGGTCGAGACCGAGCAGCAAAGCGATTTCGACCAGCGCCTCGCCAAAGATCGCCACGATGACCAGACGGCGCAGCCAGCGCAGCACGAAGCGCGCACCCGCATCGTCCAGCCGCCACAACCGCAGGCGGCCATCGTCGGGCGACACCAGCATGCGGCCGACGCACATGATCGCGCGGCACAACGCGTAGGCGTTAATGAATGCGACGACGACCAGCCGGGTATCGGTGCCGATGCCTGGCCCGATGGCCGCCAAGAGGTTCCCTGTCGCCGAGAATGCCGCGATGGGCACCAGGTCGAGACCCAAGCCAACGAGGCTGTACGGCAGCAGGCGCAGCAGCCGGGCGCGCTCGCCATTGCCCGCCGGCAACCGGCTCCGCAGCGCCGCGCGCGGCCGCCGCAGCACCCATCGGCCGAGCAGCTCAATCAGCAGGGCGCAGCCGGAAATGCCGCCGAGCCAAGCCGCCGCCATAAAAAGTGTCAGCGAAGCGCGCGGGTCGGCTTCAAGCCCAACAAACCAGCGCCATAGCGCAGGCAGGTCGCTCATCGTCCGCAGCGTCGCCTCGGCCTCGCCGCTGAGACGGGTGCCCCAATGCGAGACCGCGACCAGAAGCTGCGCGCCGAGGCTGTCCGGCTCAAGCGTTACGGTGGGCTTCGCCGGTGCCGCATCGGCCGGCTCGGCGACCGGCGCCGCCTTGGCAATCGTCTGCAACACCGCGATCAGCCGGTCGCGTTTTTGCGGGTCCTGCAGTACGTCGAGGGCCTGCTGCGCTTGCCCGGGGGTCAATCCTGCCGCCGATGGCGCAACGGGCGGGTTGGCTGCGCCCTGCCCCAGGCCAAGCTGCGGGTAAATCGCGCACGACAACAAAAACGCCAGGAAGAACAGCGGCTTGATCATCGGCAGAACCGGGTTTTCGCTAAGGACGATGGGACGGCGAGCCGTGGAGCGAGCGCAGGGCGCGCCGGCTGTAGCACCACGGGCACAACGCGCTCGGAACCCTCCTGGTTGAGGCGCCGCGACGCATGCCGCAGCCGCGCGTTAATCGCGTTATGCACGATGTAAACACCGTAATCGAAACAGATATCCCGGCGCGGCTCGATCGACTGCCATGGTCGCGGTTTCACACGCTGGTCGTGGTGGCGCTCGGCATCACTTGGATCCTCGATGGTTTGGAAGTGACGCTGGCGGGATCGATTACCGGCGCGCTCGAGCAGAGCCCGGTGCTGCACTTCTCCGAAGTTGAGATCGGTCTCGTCACCAGCGCCTATCTGGTGGGCGCCGTGACCGGAGCTTTTATCTTCGGCTATCTCACCGACTTGCTCGGCCGGCGCAAGCTGTTCATGGTGACGCTCGGGGTCTATCTGCTGGCCACCGCCGCCACCGCGCTGTCGTGGGATTTCGCCAGCTTTGCGTTGTTCCGGCTGCTCACCGGAGCCGGTATTGGCGGCGAGTACGCGGCGATCAACTCGGCGATCCAGGAGCTGGTCCCGGCACGCTACCGCGGGCGCACCGACCTTGCCGTCAATGGCAGCTTCTGGATCGGCGCGGCGCTCGGCGCCGTCGGCGCCGTGCTGCTGCTCGGGCCGGGAACGCTGCCCGAGGATTTAGGCTGGCGCGCGGCATTCGGGATCGGCGCGGCCCTCGGCCTCGCCATACTGGCGCTGCGCCAATGGGTGCCCGAGAGCCCACGCTGGCTGATGCTGCACGACCGCCTCGGCGAGGCGGAAGCAGTGATCGCCGATGTCGAGCGGCGCGTCGAAGGGCACCGGCTGCCGCCGCCCGGCGTCAAGATTCGGCTCGCCGTGTCGCGGCGTTATTCCATGGCGCGGGTGGTCATGGCGGTGGTTCGAGAATACCCGCGCCGCGCCGTGCTCGGTCTCGTCCTGATGGCGACGCAAGCGTTTTTCTACAACGCGATCTTCTTCTCCTACGCGCTGGTGCTGACCCGCTTCTACCGGGTGCCGGCGGAATCGATCGGCTGGTACATCCTGCCCTTTGCGCTGGGCAATTTTCTCGGGCCGCTGCTGCTCGGGCAGCTGTTCGACACCGTCGGACGCAAGCCGATGATCACTTTCACCTACGCGACCTCCGGCGTCCTCTTGGCCGTTGTCGGCTACCTCTTCGCGCACGACATGGTGGGCGCCGTCGCCCTGACCGCGTGCTGGTCGGCGATCTTCTTCTTCGCCTCGGCCGCTGCCAGCTCCGCCTATCTCACGGTCAGCGAAAGCTTTCCGCTCGAGGCGCGCGCGCTGGCGATCGCGTTCTTCTACGCGGTCGGCACCGCCTGCGGCGGCGCAGCCGCGCCGTATCTGTTCGGCGCATTGGTCGGCTCAGGTGAGCGCGGCCGCGTGTTCGACGGCTACCTGCTCGGCGCTGCCTTGATGATCGTCGCCGCGCTCGTGGAATTGGCGCTCGGCATCCACGCCGAGCGGCAACCGCTGGAGAGGGTTGCAAAGCCGATTTCCAGCCGCTGACCTCGCAGGCTGGCGCGGCCGCTTCGGCGCACCACATCAAGCCTATGCCGCACCCGGACACTTGGTTCCGCTCGACACCGAGCGGCCTTTATTGCGAGCCCGGCGATTTTTTTATCGATCCGGTCGTGCCGGTCGAGCGCGCGGTGGTGACGCACGGCCACGGCGACCATGCCCGGCCCGGCAACCAGCATGTGCTTGCCACGCCGGAAACGCTGGCGATCATGTGCGCCCGCTATGGGGATGATGCCGGGAGGTCGCTGCAGGAAGCGCGCTATAACGAAGCCATCAACATTGCCGGTGTCACGGTGACGCTGGTTCCGGCCGGGCATGTGCTTGGCAGCGCCCAGGCGGTGCTCGACTATGGTGGCAGCCGGGTTGTCGTCTCGGGCGACTACAAGCGCCGCCGCGACCCGACATGCGCGCCGTTTGAGCCGCAGCGCTGCGACCTTTTCGTCACCGAAGCGACATTCGGCCTGCCGGTGTTCCGCCACCCGCCCGACCGGCACGAGATTGGCCGGCTGCTGCACTCGCTGCGGCTTTATCCGGAGCGCAGTCATCTGATCGAGGTCTACGCGCTGGGTAAATGT